>CAJBJW010000095.1 GCA_903953455.1 uncultured Pseudomonadota bacterium
GGCGATCTGCGCCAAACATTCAAATATGGTGTACTTGAGAAATTTCGAGCGCATTTGCACGCACTGGAAAAAACAGGACGTGACATTGTGATTTGTGGTGACTGGAATATTGCACATAAACCCATTGATTTAAAAAATTGGCATGGAAATCAAAAAAATTCAGGTTTTCTGCCAGAAGAACGTGCATGGATGGATGCACTTTTTAGCGACAATCAATGGTGTGATGCGTTCAGATTAGTCAATCAAGAAGTGGATCAATATACTTGGTGGTCGAATCGAGGACAAGCGAGAGCTAATAATGTTGGATGGCGTATTGATTATCATATCATTAGCGCATCATTGAAAGATCAAGTGACGGCGACAAGTATTTATACAGCTGACAATTTTTCAGATCACGCGCCATTGATTATTGATTATTCGGCTGTAGTCGATTGATATTTTATTTTTTTCTTTAGGATAGATACGTTATGCGTTGCCCTTTTTGCGCTGAAAACGATACCCGTGTGTTAGATTCACGCCTCGCCAATGAAGGCGATCAAGTACGCCGACGCAGAGAGTGCTGCGGTTGTAAATCGCGTTTTACCACCTACGAAGTGGCCGAACTCGATATGCCTGATGTGGTGAAATGCAACGGGACACGCCAACCTTTTGATGAACGGAAATTAAATTCAGGTTTCCTCAAAGCGCTTGAGAAACGGCCTGTTAATCGTGACACGATTGTGTTGGCGGTTAATCGGATTAAACGCAGTTTAATGGGAAAAACAGATAACGAAATTTCCAGCCAATTACTGGGTGAGAAAGTCATGGAGGAGCTACGCAACATTGATCATGTCGCGTATGTGCGTTTTGCGTCGGTGTATCGTAGCTTTGAGGATGTGAGTGAATTTAATGATGTGATTGCAAATTTACACAGCGAGAGCGGCCATGAGCAATGACGAAAAAAATGATTTTCATTATATGGCGCGAGCGTTAATTCTAGCTGAGCGCGGCCTTTATACTACTGACCCGAATCCTCGCGTGGGGTGCGTGCTTGTCAAAAACGGTGAAATTATTGGTGAAGGCTGGCATGAGCGAGCAGGGCAGGCGCATGCGGAAGTTTACGCGCTCAATCATGCCACGCAGTCTGTTGAGGGCGCAACCGCCTATGTCACACTTGAGCCGTGTAGTCATCATGGCCGCACGCCACCGTGTTGTGATGCCTTAATTGCTGCGGGAATTTCACGTTTAGTGGTTGCTATGCGCGACCCTAATCCGCTCGTTGCTGGGCAAGGTTTAGCGCGTTGCAGAGAAGCGGGCATAGAGGTGGTTTGTGATGTGCTTAAGGAGCAAGCGCAAGTACTCAATGAAGGCTTTATTTCTCGCATGACACGAAAACGGCCGTTTGTGCGAAGTAAAATTGCGATGAGCTTAGATGGCCGCACAGCGCTTGCGAATGGTGAGAGTCAATGGATTACCTCACCATCCGCACGTGAAGATGTTCACCGTTTTCGAGCGCAAAGCAGTGCTATTTTAACGGCGATAGGGACGGTGTTAATTGATAACCCAACACTCAATGCCCGAGTTGATTTTCCCTTAGTGCAGCCAGTTCGCGTTGTACTTGATTCGCAATTAAAACTCATGCCAAATGCGAAAATGCGCGATATTGATGGCCCGATTTGGGTGCTCACTTGCAGCGACAATGTTGCCAACAAGGCGACACTTGAGCGAGCAGGTTTTGAGGTCTACGTTTTGCCCGATTATCAAGGACGTCTTGATTTACATGCGGTGATGGCTTTTCTTGCTCAAAAAGAAATCAATAACGTATTTGTTGAAGCGGGTGCGAGTTTGAATGGCGCTTTGCTCGAAGCCAATTTGGTCGATGAATGGCTAATTTATATGGCGCCTTGTGTTTTGGGCGATAAAGGGCGTGGGATATTTGTGTTGCCCGAATTAACCTCCATGAAAAATAAATCGCATTTTCATTGGCAAAATGTTCGGCATGTTGGACACGATTTACGTTTAACATTGTCGAGAAAAAACAACGTGGTAGTGTAATGCTAACGCTCAATTTTTGCGTTGCAAGTGTTGATGATGCGCACTCTATTGTTGAATTGGTCAATTCTGCTTATCGTGGTGAATCGAGTCGACAAGGCTGGACAACCGAAGCCGATTTACTCGATGGGCGTCGCACTGAATTAGAGGAAATTTCACATTTACTTTACTCAAATAACGCAATTCTTCTTTGCTGTAAAACACAAAATAAACTCATCGGCTCGGTTTGCGTGAAATATAGTCATGGCGAAGTTGAAATGGGGATGCTTGCCGTGGATCCGCTTTATCAAGGTCAAGGCATTGGTCAGCAATTATTGCATTATGCAGAATGCTACGCTGCGCAGAAATGGTCAGTTGAGCGTTATGTGCTCGCGGTTATTCACTGCCGATATGAACTCATCGCTTTTTATGAACGCAGAGGTTATAAACTGACAACGCAGCGACGAGCGTTTCCAGTCAATTTGGCATTATGGACGCCTAAAGTAGATGGATTGACATTGCTTATTTTGGAGAAGCAATGTTGATGTATCAAAATTACGCAAAAATGATATAAATCAAAGTGAAAGGCGTTATTTGGCTTAGCGATTGATTCTCTATTTTGACATGGTGTAACCGTTTTTTTCTTGTAGAATACGTCAAAAATTCGTCCTAATTGAGTACGTTTGACTAATGAAAACGCAAGAAACGCTCGCCGCCACGCAAAAAATAAATGAAAAACTACAAGAAGCCATCGCATTGCACCAAGCTGGGCAGCTCAATGAGGCTGAAATTTTTTATAAAGAATTATTATCGGTACTTCCCATTCACCTTATTTTAGGTAACATTGCGACCATTGCACTTCAGCAAAACAAATTTGATGAGGCAATTAAAAGTTACGATCAAGCCATTGCATTCAACCCGAACTACGCTAGTGCTTATTCTAATCGTGGCAGTGCATTGAAAGCGTTAAATCGTTTTGAAGAAGCTTTATTGAGTTACGATAAAGCAATCGAGCTTAATCCAAATTACGCGGATGCTTATTATAATCGGGGTATTATCCTTAAGGATTTAAACCGTATTGATGAGGCATTAGTCAGTTATGACGCGGCCATTCAACTTAAACCAACTTATGCGACAGCCTATTACAATCGAGGCATTATTCTTAACGATTTTGGTCGTTTCGATGAGGCATTGGCA
>CAJBJW010000096.1 GCA_903953455.1 uncultured Pseudomonadota bacterium
AGTTGTTAATCGCAAAACCTTGTTATTAACCCGTTTATTTTCAGCCTTTTGAAAGGTGAAATTTGCCGCCATTAAACGTAAAGACTCCATAACAACCCCCGTTTCATTATTTGGGGGTTGTGTAATATTGATGGCGTAATTTTGCTCACTGACTGCTTTGATAACGTATCGAATACGATTCAACTCTTTTAAGATACCATCAACAATCAATTTAAAAAATGAAACCAACAATAAAATCAATAAATTAGAGGTAAAAAATTTAAATAATTCATATTCTTTGAATTGCTTTGATGTTAATTTGGTATTAATAATATAATTTTTTAGTTGACCTTCCAATTTGCTCGCATTTTCCTCCAATGCTACTTTATTGGCCTTATCTTCATTCAGATACGAATCGATTTCCATCGTTCGAATGCGATGCGATAAATTTTCAATATTTTTTAATTCGTCACCCGTTTGAGAAAACGAATTTAAATATAAATATTCAATATTAAATACCGCGACCGGCAATATAAAACTTAAGACCATAACTGTCTTCAGTCGTTTTCTAATTGGGATGCTATCAAACTTCCTCTTTATTTTATGAATTAAATCCGTTGATAGTTCTTCACCATAGCTAACTTCACCTTGAACGCCTAATGCGATATTTTTGTAAAGCGCCTGTGCTTTTTGAATATCTTCCAAATGATGCGGTTTTGATTGCAGATATTGATATCCTGTAATCTGCTGTTTATCTTCACTGAAATACGGAAATACTTTGACGTGTGACCAATACCACCCCCCTTTTTTCGTTTTGTTTTTTATGAGTCCATTCCAGTAATCCTTTTTTTTCAGTGTTTTAAGTAAATCATCGGAAATAACTTTCGGAAGTGTGGCATTTTGAAGCAAGTTATGTGAACCGTTAATCAACTCCTCTCGAGAAAACCCACTAATGCGAATAAAATCCTCATTGACATGTGTAATGATGCCATCTTTATTTAAAATAGCGGCCATAACATCTTGATTAGTTAATAATTCCTCATGCATTGAGCACGTCCACAAATAACGTTAATAATAAAAAACCGACTACTTATAAAAGATTAGGTGTGTTTTGCAGAGTAGACTTAACCCCAAAGTTGTGCCGACCATCAGCAAAATAACCTTTTTAAAGTTTCTTGAATTTATCGCACGTAAATTTGAGATACAACGAAAAAATAGTAAAAATGTGACACACCGCACGGTTTTGAAAAATATATTTTTGAGTGTTTTTTTTATAGTATTATTAAGCTATAAGGGATTAATAAATATCCCATGTGGAGTAAATATAGATTGAAAACGTATAGGTATGAATGATGACGAATCAAATGGATAGGAAGAATGAAGATTTACATGAAACACCGCAAAATCAGTATTTACATCACCATAATTTCGCCATAGAGCGTCGCGGTAGAGAATGTAAACAAGGCGCCATTTTAGAACTCAATATCAATTTAGACGAATTTGTCTCATTTAATAATGATGTCATCGATGACTTAGATGGACTTTTACAGGAAGTTGCTGATCGCATTCATCATCGAATCCGTGAAAGTGATGTGGTTTTACCTATGGGTGACGAAAAATTTATAATTTTGCTTGAAAATATACGTTCGTTGGAAAGTGCCGATGCTCTCGCGCATGAGCTCGTCGATATTCTCAAAAATCCCTTTGATTTAACGCTAAGCCAACATGTTGAAATTGGCACATCCATTGGCATTAGTTTCTTTTCAGATTTGGAACTTGAATTAGTGTGTTTTCCTCGGAATAAAAAAAGTAAAAAAATTGACTTTCAGCAACATCTTCACAAACCCACTGAAACTAATTAGACTTTAAGTTTAATCAAACTATTTTAGAGTGTATCACCTAAAATTGAGAAAAAATGGATGGATTTTTATGAAACTCAATAAAAATGAGATTGAAGTTGGATTTCTGTATCAAACCAGTGATCAACAATATCGTGCAGTGCTAGCTATGAAAGGTGACTTCATGATTTACGCGCCGAGTCTTACAGAGAAAAACACGCTCAACTTGAGTAACAAACAAGAAAAAATGCCGTTTGAAAATCAACCTTTTAAGAAGTGTCAAATTGGCACCTTTGCAAAAAAAGATTACCAGCCATTTTCAGTTAATGACGCGCAAAATAGTCCAGCCATCAAGCATCTATTAAATGAATCACAACTAGAGGAAATCATTCGTCAATGCAATGCAAAAGCGGCAATGGCTGCATTGTGATTTTTTCAAAAATTAACTTAACCTTTAAATGATTGGAGCAATGCAATGCCTGAAAACTGCTTATTTTGTAAAATGGTCGCAGGTGACATTAAACCTGACATCGTATTTGAGAATGATCGTATTCTCGCTTTTAATGATATTGCCCCTCAAGCACCCATTCATATTTTAATTATTCCTAAAAAACATTTTTCCACACTCAATGAAATGGATGATTCGCTTTTGCTAGGAGAGCTTATGCAAACGGCCGCCCATCTCGCCAAAGAATTAAAGGTCGCTGACACCGGTTATCGCACCGTTATTAATTGTAATCAGCAAGGTGGGCAAGCGGTTTATCACCTCCATGTTCATTTACTCGCAGGACGCCAAATGACATGGCCGGCAGGCTAAAACTCTCGTACCATTTTATTTACGCACATCACGCCATACGCTCAAGGTAATTTTTAATGAAACAACTTTTTCGCACAAAAGCGATTGCCACCAAACAAGATCATGCGATGCATCATCTCAAAGCGTGTTTATCCAAATGGGACTTAACCTTCCTTGGAGTTGGCGCCATTATTGGTACGGGGATTTTTGTTCTCACTGGCATTGCTGCCGCGACGCAATCGGGACCCGCTGTGGTGTTATCGTTCATCGTGGCGGGTTTTGCTTGCGCCTTTGCGGCACTGTCTTATGCGGAATTAGCCTCAGCAGTGGGTGGATGTGGTAGCGCGTATGGTTACAGTTACGCCGCTTTTGGTGAATTAATTGCGTGGATTATTGGCTGGGATTTACTGCTTGAATATGCCATTTCAGTTGCTGCCGTGGCCAATGGCTGGGCAGGTTATTTTAATAACGCGCTCAGTGCATTAGGCATTGGTCTGCCTGATGCACTGACAAAAGCGCCTAAATTAGGCGGTATCATTAATTTACCGGCGTCGATGATTATTTTACTTCTCATGGGACTACTCATTGCAGGCGTTAAACATAGTGCGAAAATCAACAATATTATGGTTTGTATCAAATTAGTCACCATTACCGTTTTTATTGCCATAGCCATGTTTAATGTCAACCCAGAAAATTGGCACCCGTTTATGCCTTTTGGCTGGTTCCAAACACTGCCAGACGGCAAAACCGTGGGTGTATTTGCAGGTGCATCCATTGTTTTCTTTGCTTACGTTGGGTTTGACGCTGTCTCCACTGCCGCTGAAGAAGCACAGCATCCCCAGCGCGATGTACCGTTTGGTATCGTTGTGTCGCTTGTATTTTGTACATTAATTTACATTCTCGTGTCTGCACTACTCACAGGCGTTGTGCATTACGATCAACTCAATGTCGCATCACCCGTGGCGCATGCACTAAAATTGCTCGGTTATAACTGGGCATCAGCACTTGTGGCAACAGGCGTTATTGCTGGTTTAACGACTGTGATGTTGGTGCTTTATTACGGTTTAACGCGCATCATTTTTGCGATGGCGCGGGATGGCCTGCTACCTCATTTTTTTAATAATTTACATAAGAAAACACAAACCCCCGTGCGCGTCATTATCATCTGTGGCGTGATAATGGCAATTATTGCCGGATTATTTCCTCTTGGTGATTTAGCTGAACTGGTGAATATTGGCACATTGGCCGCCTTTGTTTTAGTGTGCCTTGGCGTCATTGTTCTGCGTTTCACGCAACCTAAATTAAAACGCCCTTTTCGAACACCTTTCAGCCCTCTTTTCCCTGCTTTAGGCATGATTTCGTGTAGCGCATTGATGGCTTTTTTGCCAGCGCAAACATGGTGGCGTTTTTTAATTTGGCTTGCGATGGGACTCGTGTTTTATTTTCTCTATTCCAAACGTCACAGCAAACTCGCGTAATTTGATATAATTCAAGCGATATTTTATTTTCACTTTTTGGCAAAAAAACTATGGCTCAATATATTTATTCCATGCACAGAGTGGGCAAAATTGTCCCACCTAAAAAATATATCCTCAAAAATATTTCATTATCTTTTTTTCCCGGTGCGAAAATTGGTGTTTTAGGGTTAAATGGTTCAGGTAAATCAACATTACTTCGTATTATGGCGGGTCTTGATACGGAAATTGAAGGTGAAGCCAATCCACTTAAAGGCATCAATATTGGCTATTTATCGCAAGAACCGCAACTTGATTTAACTAAAACTGTTCGCGGTAATGTCGAAGAAGCCGTTGAAGAAGTCAAAGCCGCGCTAGCGCAGCTTGATCAAGTCTATTTAGATTATGCAGAGCCTGATGCGGATTTTGATAAATTAGCCGCGGAGCAAGCACGTCTTGAAGATATTATCAACGCATGTGATGGCCATAATTTAGAGCGTAAATTGGAAGTTGCCGCCGATGCACTACGTTTGCCAGATTGGGATGCGAATGTCGCCACCTTATCTGGTGGTGAAAAACGTCGCGTGGCACTTTGCCGTTTGCTGCTTTCTAATCCCGACATGTTGCTACTTGACGAGCCAACCAACCATTTAGACGCAGAATCTGTCGCGTGGCTTGAGCGATTCCTCCATGATTATGCAGGCACTGTGGTTGCTGTCACGCATGATCGTTATTTTCTTGATAACGTTGCTGGCTGGATTCTCGAGCTTGATCGTGGGTCTGGCATTCCATGGGAAGGCAATTACTCCAGCTGGCTTGAGCAAAAAAGTGCCCGTTTATTGTTAGAAGAAAAACAAGAATCGGCACGTCAAAAAGCCATGAAAGAGGAATTAGAGTGGGTTCGTTCCGGTACAAAAGGTCGTCATGCCAAAAGTAAATCCCGTTTAGCGCGTTTTGAAGAATTATCGTCTGTTGAAACACAAAAACGCAATGAAACACAAGAAATCTATATTCCACCCGGTCCAAGACTGGGTGATGTGGTCATTGAAGCCAACGGCATTTCAAAATCCTTTGGCGATCGCTTGTTATTTAGCGATTTGAACTTCAAATTACCTCAAGGCGGTATTGTCGGTATTATCGGTGCGAATGGTGCAGGTAAAACGACATTATTTAGAATTATGGCGGGCTTTGAACAACCGGATTCGGGTGAGCTTGTGATTGGTCAAACCGTTAAACTCGCCTACGTTGATCAGCTTCGTGATGACATGGATGCCAAACGCACCGTCTTTGAAGAAGTCTCAGAAGGTCTTGATATGATTACTGTTGGTAATTATCAAACCCCTTCACGCGCCTATTTAGGTCGCTTTAATTTCAAAGGTGGCGATCAACAAAAATTCATCGGTGATTTATCGGGCGGTGAACGTAATCGTGTGCATTTAGCGAAATTACTCAAAACGGGTGGTAACGTTTTACTTCTTGACGAACCCACAAACGATTTGGACGTTGAAACGCTACGCGCCCTTGAAGATGCTGTACTTAATTTTCCGGGTTGCGCGGTCGTTATTTCGCATGATCGCTGGTTCCTTGATCGTATTGCTACGCATATTTTAGCCTTTGAAGGCGATAGTCAAGTGGTTTGGTTTGAAGGTAACTACGCAGATTATGAAGCGGATCGTCATCGTCGTTTAGGAACGGATGCTGACTCACCACGTCGATTGAAATATAAAAAACTATCTTAAATTATCAATTTAACCGAGCCATTATTTGCTTTCCTCAAATCGTGGCTCATTCTCAAAGGGTGGACAAAAACCGCCTCAATACAATGGAGTTTTAAAAAATGCGTTACTTATTTACCTCACTTCTCATTGCAACAGGCATGAGTGCAGCTTATGCTGCTGATGCCCCAACTAGTATTACCCCTTTAGTTATCAGCACAAACACAACAACATCACTCAATCCTTCCATTATTGAGATGCAAACCAATATTGGCACTGTCACGATGGAATTGGATTGGAATAAAGCGCCTATTTCATCGAAAAACTTTTTAGATTATACAAACAAAGGATTTTATAAAAACACAGTATTTCATCGTACTGTAAAACAAGGAATTAGTATTGTTCAAGGTGGCGGTCTTGATGCACAAACTATTACCTTCAAAAAAACGGCAACCCCCATTAAAAATGAATCTAGTAATGGATTAAGTAATCTTAAAGGGACTGTTGCGATGGCTCGCACATCTGAACCTAACTCAGCGACTTCGCAATTCTTTTTCAATTTTGAAGATAACTTAGGTTTAAATAAATCATCTGATCTCCCAGCCGGTGCTGGCTATGCCGTGTTTGCAGACGTTATTGGAGGAATGGATGTCGTCACACAAATAGGCGGTCTTGCAACACTAAAAACAAGCTATAGTGCTGATGG
>CAJBJW010000097.1 GCA_903953455.1 uncultured Pseudomonadota bacterium
ACCCAAACGTCGCACCAAAGCGCAAATTGCTCGTGAAGCGGGTTTAGAGCCACTCATGCAGGCTATTTTAGATAATCGACAAGCTGTGCCTGAAACGTTAGCGAAAAATTATGTCAACGCAGAAAAAGGCATTGAAAACGTGGCGGAGGCGTTAGAAGGTGCAAGGCAAATTCTAATGGAAACATTATCTGAAAATGCGCCTTTACTTGCCGATTGTCGACAGCAAATATGGGCGCAAGGTGTTATCTATGCACACGTGGTGGCAGGTAAAGAAAAAGAAGCGGAAAAATTTAAAGATTATTTTGATTTTCGCGAACCCTTACGCAAAGTTCCCTCACATCGTATTCTTGCCATGTTACGCGGGCGAAATGAGAATTTTTTGGTGTTGAATTTACTGCCTGCTGAGGACGAAGAACGTGGCCACGCGTCATGTATTCAAAAGATGACGCGCGAATTAAAAGTGGGAAATTTAGCCCAACCGGCTAATCATTGGTTAGCGGAAACTGCACGATTAGCGTGTAAAACCAAATTATTGCCTCGCCTTGAACTCGATTTGAAAAATCAACTTCGTGATAATGCAGATATCGAGGCAATTCAAGTTTTTGCCCATAATTTGCGCGATTTACTACTTGCAGCGCCAGCGGGCGCAAAAGTAACAATGGGACTTGATCCGGGTATTCGCACAGGCGTAAAAATAGCGATTGTCGATAAAACAGGCAAAGTCGTGGCAACTGATACCATTTATCCTCATCAACCACGCAATGATTGGGATGGCTCAATTGCTACGCTTGCAAAACTGATTAAGCAGCATGGCGTTGAGCTTGTCAGTATTGGCAATGGAACAGCATCTCGTGAAACTGACGCGTTGGTGGCTGACGTGTTAAAGCGTCATAGTGATTTGAAATTTAATAAAATTATGGTTTCTGAAGCGGGCGCTTCGGTTTACTCGGCCTCAGAGTTAGCGGCGAAAGAATTTCCGAATTTAGATGTGTCAATTCGTGGCGCCGTATCAATTGCTCGGCGCTTGCAAGATCCCCTTGCAGAACTCGTTAAAATTGACCCAAAATCCATTGGGGTAGGGCAGTATCAACATGATGTGAATCAAGCGCATTTAGCTAAAATGCTTGGCAATGTTGTTGAGGATTGTGTGAATAAAGTGGGGGTTGATGTGAATACAGCATCGGTTTCTTTGCTTAAACAAGTATCGGGATTATCGGCAAGCGTGAGTGAGAATATCGTGGCGTTTCGCAATGAAAATGGGGCATTTAAAAATCGTCAGCAATTAAAAAAAGTGCCGCGTCTGGGTAGTAAAGCGTATGAACAATGTGCGGGTTTTTTGCGTGTATTAAATGGCGATAACCCACTCGACGCATCTTCAGTGCATCCAGAGGCCTATCCTGTTGTTGAAAATATCATCGCAAAAACGGGAAAATCCATTCGGGATTTAATTGGACAAACCTCTTTTTTACGTGCTTTAAATGCTGAAAATTTTACCGATGCCCATTTTGGCGTACCAACAGTGACAGATATTTTGCAAGAATTAGAAAAACCTGGACGCGATCCTCGCCCTGAATTTAAAAGTGTGGAATTTAAAGCAGGCGTTGAAAAAATAGCCGATTTGGAAGTGGGGATGCGTTTGCAAGGTGTTGTCACGAATGTGGCTAATTTTGGGGCATTTGTGGATGTGGGCGTGCATCAAGATGGTTTAGTGCATATTTCACAGCTTTCGGATACGTTTGTGAAAGATCCACGCGAGATTGTCAAAGCGGGAGATGTAGTCACGGTCACGGTCACCGAAATTGATATTGCGCGCAAGCGTATCGCATTAACCATGAAGCAAGGAAAAAATAATAGTTGAGCTTAAACTACTTAGTCTTGTCGTCTAAGTGGAGGAAGTTTGCTTAATAGCGCAACTAACTCAGATTGTCTGCGTGTATAGGTTTTGCTGAATAAGTTTTTTAACTGTGAGCGCACAGTATGCAGCGTCAATCCAGCTTCGCTTGCATATTCTCCAGGTGATTTTCCAGCCAGCAAAGCAGTTGCAACGCGCAATTCGGCAGGCGATAAATCATATAGTTTACCCATTAATTGGACTTCAGATAATGTTTCGTTAGGCTCTGTAATCAAAATGAGCGCTAGCCGCATGGTGACATTTTGTATAAATGATGAAGTTGAAGGTAATGGCGTAATGAATATTTGCCGCACTTCCTCGTCGTGCAGAAACATTGCACTGCGAATTTCTTCCGTACTCGTAGCAGCGGTAATGAATGCACTCAATTTACTTTTATCTGAAAAATTGATTGCAGATAAGTAATCATCTTTAATTGTGAGACTATGTATTTTTGTATTGAGCAATTCTTTTGCGCAGGTATTGATATATTTTACCGCACCATGTTCATCCACAATCAAAATAGCAAGGGAAAGCGCATCCATTGCCATAACGCTAAATCCATTCGTATATTTGTTTTTTATATGATTTTGTACGCGAATTTTGGCAATTTGTGGACTAATTGGTTTGCACAAATAATCCACAGCGCCAAGGTTTAATGCGTAAAATTCTTCTTCTGCATTTGATTTTGCTGTCACAAAAACAATAGGGATATCTGCGGTTAATTCATTATCTTTTAGATGCTTACAAACTTCATAACCGTCCATTTCAGGCATCATCACATCAAGTAAAATTAAACAGGGTGGGTCTTTTTCCACCATTTCTAAAGCTGTTTTTCCGTCCATAGCAAACGTTACAAGATAATCCTTATCAAATATTGCACCAAGCAAACGAATCATGCTCGGATTGTCATCAACAATCAATAATCGTGGCAATGATGAAGGCGTATGAATATGTATGTTTTGATTCATAAAATAGATGTTTATTTAGTACGTGTTTGCGAATTTAGCATTTATTTTATTATGGTTTTTTTTTGTGAATGTAGTTGACTTTAATACGATTTTGACTTGTTAGTTCTATTAATATCCTTCAAAAGCAGGAATGGCAATCACTCAAATGGGTGATTACACGTAACCACTTAATTGTTAGAATCAAAAACAATTTATATTGAAGATTTAATTATACAGATAACTTAGCGTATGCAAAGTTATCTTACGTAAAAATATATTTAAAGTATTCATAGACTTTACATATTTATTCTTTTCAATTCGTTAATTAAATCTATTTACTCAATAGCCAGTCATCCAAATCAAATGCAAAAAATGAACATTGCTATCAAAAATAAATTTTACGTAAAAAATTTCGAGAGTGAAATAAAAGAAATTAACGCGTGTCTGCAGATGTTTAAAAAATCAGGCAATCGCGACGATGAGGCATTTTTAAAAATTGGTGATTTGCTCGTCAAAATAAACAATGAACGCCAATTAGACGATGAAATTTTTATTCGACTTAAAACCCATATTGCAAAATTAATGGGTAGAAATGGTTTGCGTAATGTGAATAAATTAGTCTCGATTGCGCAATGTGATGTGATTCAAAAGAACAAAGACCATTTACCCAAAGATTGGAATCTACTTTATTTGTTATCGCAAACAGATTATTTGGCTGAGTTGATTGCATCGGGCATGATAAGAAGCGATATTTCAGCGGATGTCATTACAAAATTGCTCGCAAAAAATCAAACTCCAGACCAATTGGGTGTTATGCCTAAAGAAAACGACGAAACATACACGCGCGTGGATGTTGAAAAGTTACGCTTTTTACTGACCTCAACAAGCTGGATGACTACTCGCAATACAAAATCGTATGTCAGCAGCCCAATCTCTCAAAGACTACAGTAGCAAAGTATTTAGTGGGTTTTAATCCAATTCAACTTACGAAACGCTTACTTTAAGCTTTTGCGTCAATCAAAGTGCGTTATCTAAAAAAAACAGATGTGAAACTTGACCTCAGTCGACGTGTTTTAAAAGCGGCTCTTTAACGCTGATTCATTAAAGAAACTGCCCATTGTTTTAGAGTGGGCAGTTTGCCATAATAAATTTCATTCGTAACCTTCACGCTAACATAATCAGTAAGGGCAG
>CAJBJW010000098.1 GCA_903953455.1 uncultured Pseudomonadota bacterium
CCAAGGCACCATAAAATCTCATTAATTTATAAACAGGCAATTGGAGAACGTAGTTTTTATAATTTCACTATGGGTTTTAATAAAATAGACAGTGAATATTTAGAATCTGCCCAGAGTTTAGAGCAAATCTATAATAGTAATTCATTTCATGAGCATCCCAACCACATCGTTGAACTACTAGAAATGTTTAAAAGTGAAACGCTATTTTAATTTATGTATTTGCTAAATTCTGTTCGCATTGTCTTTAAAGATGTGACCTAAATTTAGGATGTTAGTAGATTTAAATCTAGTGTCCGTTCGGAGAGTATAGGGCAAGACGTTTTGAAGTAATTAAGCTACAACGTGTAATTGAAAAACTCATCAAAAAACCAACACCAAAAAGTATTGGTTTTAATGCGAATCGACAACTTTCTTATTTTTGTGTTATCCAACCGTTGCCCAGTGCAACGGTCAAAAAACCTTCGATATCCCCCGCTAAACCACTTGTTTCAAACTTAGTTTCCAGCTCTTCAACGAGTTGCGAAAAAGTGCGCGTTCCATCACAGAGTTTCAAAATTTCCGCTGAACTCTGATTCAGCTCAACCATTCCTTCTGGGTAGAGAATGACATTTTTTTGTTGAACGTCTTCCCATTGCAAACGGTGCATGGGCGAAAAGGCGAGTAATTGATCGTGCTGTAGAGTCATAAAAATCGGTAAAAGTGATTAATGAAAGAGAAAATCTAAAAAGTGACTGCTTTTTTATCAATCACTTTTGTATTTTAGATTGAATATAGAATTATTTTGCTGGTGGAACGTAGCCTTCAGGCATCTCTTGATTGCCTTCAAATAAATATTTTCGACGCTCAGTCTCTAAAAATGCACGTGCCTTTGGGTCATAACTGGCTAAACGATTTTCATTAAGTAACATCGTTTGTTTTTCTAACCATGATTGCCATGCGCCTTTTGAAATATGCTCAAAAATTTCTAAACCTTGTTCACCGGGAAATGGTGGTGATTCTAAGCCGTCGGCTTCAATACCGAGTTTTACGCAATGGACTGTTCGTGTCATAAAAAATTCTCCGTCATAAGTTGAGTTAAAAGTACATTAATAGGTGCGGGCAAGGCGCATTTCTGCCATTGCGCTCGCGTGTGCCACTGGGGTGACGGTTTTGTTTTTTCTACCGTCAAAAGCAATGGCGTGTAATCTAAATGATAATGTGAAAACGTATGGCGCTGAACGGCTAAGATTTGTTGATTGCTTAGTTTTAATTCGTGTGCATTGCACCACATTTCAACTTCTTCAATACGGTCAATTTCAGGCAAACTCCAAAGTCCACCCCAAATCCCTTTCATGGGTCGCTGCTCAAGCCAACATTCGCCGGCTACGTTTTGCGCAATCAGAAAGAGGATT
Source organism: uncultured Pseudomonadota bacterium (assembly GCA_903953455.1). Lineage (GTDB taxonomy): Bacteria > Pseudomonadota > Gammaproteobacteria > Methylococcales > Methylomonadaceae > UBA10906. The sequence goes on from CAJBJW010000098.1 coordinate 1,392, forward strand.
TGCTTGACGGGTGTTATTTTTGGCGGCTTGCGTTGCGGATAATTAGCCACTGTTTGCGTTAAAAAGGCTTGGCAATGCGACTGCATAGGACAATCGCTACAACGCGGCTTTGAACGCGTGCAGAGCGTTGCGCCTAAATCCATAATCGCTTGGGTGTAATCACCACAACGCGCTTTGGGCGTAATTTGCGCACTCAAGTCCCATAAAGCCATTTCCACCGCGCGTAAACTTGGCCAGCCATCAATGGCAAAAAATCGCGTTAACACTCGTTTTACATTGCCATCGAGAATGGGTTGCGATGACGCAAACGCTAAACTCAAAATGGCGCCCGCTGTCGATTGGCCAATGCCGGGCAATTCCACTAACGCTGGCAATGTATCGGGAAAATGGCCTAATGAGTTGATGTGTTGCGCGGCTTTATGTAAATTTCGCGCCCGTGCATAATAGCCAAGACCTGCCCAATGTTGCAAAACATGGTCAATGGGCGCAGTCGCCAAACTTTCTACGTTAGGAAACCGCGCCATAAACGCGTGATAATAGGGAATAACCGTTGAAACCTGCGTTTGCTGCAACATGATTTCAGAAATCCATACGCGATAAGGCGATTTATCTTGTTGCCAAGGTAAATCTTTTCGCCCATGAATATCAAACCATGCGAGTAAATGCTCGGCAAAATCAAACGATTCGTCCATTACGCTTGCAATTTAGAAATATCAGCACATTCTAAAAATTGCTTAGACAATAAATTCAACAGCGCAAGACGATTGGCACGTAAGGCCAAATCATCACAATTCACCATCACGCCATCAAAAAACGCATCAACGGGTTCTTTCAATTCAGCCAGTCGTGCTAACGCTGCTTGATAATTGCGCGTTTCAAGTAATGGCGCAATATCTTTTGCTGATTGATTTGCTAACTCAAGCAAAGCAATTTCAACCGGTTCAACCAAATTGCCCACTGTTTGCGATGCGGGCGAGTCCGATTTTTTCAAAATATTTAAAATGCGTTTATTGGCGGCGGCTAAACTTTCCGCTTGCGGTAATTGTCTAAACGCTTTCACCGCTTGCAGGCGTTGCATAAAATCAAACGGTTGCGTTGGACTAACCGCTAAAACCGCTTCAAATTCATCCGCTGAAAAACCTTTATCAAGGCAATAGCCTTTTAAGCGCTCAAAAATAAAATCAGCGACTAATTTTTGCGTAGCAGCGTGATCAAACTCATGGGTAAATAAGGTTGAGGCAACAGCAATTAACGCATGAATATCGAGTTTTAATTCATGCTCAATCAAAATACGCAAAACACCCAATGCCGCGCGACGGAGTGCATAAGGGTCTTTATCGCCCGTGGGAATTAACCCTGCGCTAAAAATTCCCACTAACGTGTCGATTTTTTCTGCCAGCGCCACAACACAGCCTATTTCATTGCTTGGTGTTGCGCCACCGGCTTGTTTTGGCAAGTAATGTTCTTCAATGGCTTTTGCAACCAATGGATTTTCACCGTCTGCGAGCGCGTAATAACGCCCCATAATGCCTTGCAGATTACCGAATTCGCCGACCATTTCGGTCATTAAATCATTTTTCGCTAAAAATGCCGCGCGTTTTGCTAACTCAACATCCGCGCCAATTTGCGAAGCGATGGTGTCAGAAAGTGTTACCAAACGTGATACTTTTTGTGCAACTGTTCCCAATTTTTCTTGAAACACAATCGTTTCTAAACGCGATGAAAAATCAGCCAATGATTTTTTGCGGTCTTGTTTCCAGAAAAATTCCGCATCCGATAAACGTGGCGTGACGACGCGCTCATTGCCATCTTGAATGGATTGGGGGCGTGTGCTTTGAATATTACTAAACGTAATAAAATACGGGCGCAGCGAACCATCTGCATTTTTGACAGGAAAATATTTTTGATTTTCCTGCATAGTTGTAATCAACACTTCCGCTGGTAACGCTAAAAAGCGCTCATCAAAATGGCCTGTAATGGGAACTGGTAATTCATTTAACGCGGCAATTTCTTCAAGTAAATCGTCATCAATATGTGCAATCCCTTGAACTGCTGATGCGGCTTTTTCTGCATCACTGCGAATCTGTGCTTGACGCACATTTAAATCCGCAATCACTTTGCCTTGTGACAATAATAAATCAGCATAATGTTCAGGCTTATCAATCACAATGAATTGTGGTGCATGAAAACGATGACCGCGTGTTTGATTACCTGTTTGCAAACCTAAAATGTCGGTTTCAACAATTTGCTCACCATAAAGCAACACCGCCCAATGCACAGGACGCACAAATTCAGTGGCAAAACTTCCCCAACGCATCCGTTTTGCAATCGGCAATAAACTAATACTTTTGCGAATAATATCGCCAATAAGCTGTTGCGTGGTTTGCCCTGCAATGGTTTGCGTACAAGCGAGCCATTCGCCTTTGTCGGTTTTTAAGCGCTCAAGTTGCTCAAACTCCACATTGCAGCTTTGCGCAAAGGCAAGCGCCGCTTTGCTTGGCGTGCCGTCTGCTTGAAAGGCACCTTGAATAGCAGGGCCGCGTTTTTGAACGGTCTTATCCACCTGTGCACCGGCCAAATTTTCAATAAAAACCGCAAGGCGACGTGTGGCCGCATAACTTTTTACTGATGAAAACGCCAGTTCTGCATCGTGTAAACCTTGCACGATGCCTGAAGTCAACGCATTGCTGAGTTTTACTAAGGTTTTAGGCGGCAATTCTTCGCAGCCGAGTTCAAATAATAAATGTTGTGTTGTCATTCGTGTGCTCCTTGCGTGGTTAACATCGGAAATCCTAAGGCTTCACGTCTTGCATAATAGGCTTCTGCCACGGCTCGTGATAAGGTACGAACACGCAGAATATAACGTTGACGTTCTGTCACGGAAATCGCATGACGTGCATCAAGTAAGTTAAACGTATGCGAGGCTTTAAGTACCATTTCATACGCAGGAAGTGGCAAATCAGCGGCAATCAATTTTTGGCATTCTTCTTCGTACGTATTGAAGCACTCAAAGAGAAAATCCACTTTGGCATGGTCAAAATTGAACGCTGACATTTCGACTTCGTTTTGATGGAACACGTCACCATAAGTCACGACGCCATGCGGTGTATCTGTCCACACTAAGTCATAAACGCTATTCACACCCTGCAAATACATCGCAAGACGCTCTAAACCATACGTAATTTCACCCGTAACCGGACGACATTCAAGGCCGCCTACTTGTTGAAAATAGGTAAATTGCGTGACTTCCATGCCATTGAGCCACACTTCCCAGCCAAGTCCCCAAGCACCCAGCGTGGGCGATTCCCAATTATCTTCGACAAAACGAATGTCATGCTCAAGTAAATCAAATCCCAAGCATCTAAGCGAACCGAGATATAAATCTTGAATATCCGCTGGTGAGGGTTTGAGCATCACTTGAAATTGATAGTAATGTTGCAAACGATTGGGATTATCACCAAAACGCCCGTCAGTTGGACGACGAGACGGCTGAACATACGCCGCGCTCCAAGGCTCTGGTCCTATTGCGCGAAGAAAAGTAGCAGGATGAAATGTTCCTGCGCCAACTTCTAAATCCAGTGGTTGAAGGAGTACACAGCCTTGCTGCGCCCAATACGTTTGCAGTGCTAAAATAAGCCCTTGGAAAGTAGTTACTTTTTGAATGGGTGTTGACACAATATTGACCAAGTTAAACGATGAAAGAGATAAGCAAATTATAACGGAAAAATGCGCTTTATGGCGTCTCTGACACATCAAAAGTCGCCTTTAAGCTTAAATACTTGTTAATTCACACCGTTATGGGCGACGCATTGGCGTTCAATCCGCTATAATTAGGTAATTGAAAGAATTCACAGGATTGATTATGTCGCAAATGAAAAAAGTCGTTGCATCAACCATGCTTGGCAACGGACTGGAATGGTACGATTATGCTCTTTACGGCACATTTACTGCGTTAATTAGTAAACATTTTTTCCCCGCAGGCGATGAAAATGTCGCATTAATTGCAACATTTGGTATTTTTGCGATTGGCTTTTTAATGCGTCCGCTTGGCGCCATGTTATTTGGCTATATTGGCGATAAATATGGTCGAAAAAATGCGCTGTCACTCTCGATTTTAATGATGGCCATTCCAACTGCTTGCATTGGTTTGCTACCGACTTACACCATGATTGGCATTTGGGCGCCTGTACTTCTAACTATCATTCGTTTAGTTCAAGGTATTGCGATTGGTGGCGAATTTGGTGGCTCGATAGTCTATTTAGTGGAACATGCAAAACCGACCAATAAAAATCGTGTTGGCAGTTTATCCATGTTAAGTATGCTGATGGGGTTATTTTTTGGCACGATGATTTCTGCGCTGCTTGCCGAAGTGATGAGTCCCGAAGATTTTGATACTTACGGTTGGCGAATCCCCTTTGTATTAGGTTTTTTCATTGGTCTTGTTGGACTTTATATTCGAACAAAACTGCAAGAAAGTCCCGTATTTCTCGAAGCGCAAGAAGCTGGTCATGTTAGTGAGTCACCTATTAGTGAAACACTCAAAAATAATTATAAAGAAGTCTTTCTCGGCATTGGTTTATATATGGCGGTAACGATTCCGTTTTATATTCAAACCGTTTTCATGCCAAGCTTTATGGTCAAATTCATGCACTTTAGCAGTTCAGATTCACTTGAGATTTATTTGATTGTCTTAGGTGTTATGATGGTGATGGCTCCCATTTCAGCGACGCTTTGCGATACACACAACCGTGAGCGTTTGATGAAAATTGTCAGCGTCTGTTATTTATTGTTTGCCCTACCCTATGTTTATTTGCTTGATTACCAAACGTTTACATTTGCGCTGATTTCACAAGTTGTATTTGCTATGATTGTTTCGTTTTACATTGCGCCTATTCCCACATTAGTGACTGAAATTTTTCCCGCTCGCACACGCTACACGGGTATGTCGCTTGCGTGTAATTTAGCGGCGGCTATTTTTGGTGGTACATCGCCCATGCTTGTTACCGCATTGATTACCAAAACGGATTCCCATTATCCTATTGGCATTTATGTCATGTTTGCAGCCACTATTTCACTTTTCTGTGTCTTTGAAGTAAAACGTCGCCGCGATCAAAAACGTCTTTTTTTGATTTAACATTCTCTATAAACCATTATTAATTATTTAGGTCATGACGACATCTTCGCCTCTTTTTGCAGCATCTCATTTACGTCAAAAAACGTTTAGCATGAAAGTGCGCGGCTTATTTTTAGTATTAGTATTAGTACTGCATGTTAGCGTGGGCACATGGATTATCAATGCCACGCAGACGCCTAAAAAAATTGCGCCTAATACCATTGAAGTGGTTATGCTTCCTCCGATCGAAAAACCAAAAGTTCTACCAGAAAAACCACCTGCAC
>CAJBJW010000099.1 GCA_903953455.1 uncultured Pseudomonadota bacterium
AGTGATTATGCTATGTGTTGATGTTTGTTTATCTCGTTATAAAGCGTGTTTGCTCGGCATTAAATGCCGTTATATCACTTTGTGGTTTTCGTCCTAAGCGCTGAGGATTGATGACTTTAATCGTTTATTTATTGATCTTAATGATATTTATTCACGGGATTTTAAATCATGGATATTTTAATTTATTTGACTATATGTTTTAGTTAATCATGAGCTTGATGTTTAATTCGTTTTTGCGAATTAAATATTGAGTAGATTGAAATCATCAACACTTTGTAACATATTTTAGAACACAGGGTGAGAATAGGGCGGGGGGATTATACGCATAGAAAATAACGAAATTTGCTTAAATCCGTCTTTACGCTAAAAAATCTCACTTAAAGAATGGCTAGCTACCTAATTTTGGATTTGGCTTGGTTTTGAGATGATTTAACGCGCAACATCTGTATCGATCATATTGCACGTTTTCTCTGACTAGAAAAAATAATTGAGATTTTATTGAATTATTAAACGAATCATAGGTTTGATTCTAATTTTTCGCGTAAGTGAGTGGGCATGGTTAACGTATCCATATCCCATTCTTCGTTGATTAATATATCTTTTAGGCATATCTCTAATACTGAATGAGCTATTTGTGTCGCTTCTTTGAGCATTTGATGCGATTTTGCTTTAAGAATTGCATTATCATCAAGTAAGCATTCATTTTGATATTGAAATAGCGATCGTATATTTTTAATTTCATTGCTCAATTGACTTGGGCAAGCACAGCTATAATCAACACCTTGCAAGCAAATTGCATCAATTTGTTCATCTGTAAATCGTATATCAAGTGTCATCTTTTTCCTTATTTAATTTTGATTCAAAAATAAATAAAATTTAATCAATTATTTTACGTGTTTTTTGGTAAGTGCATATCTGTTCGAATAATTTAAAAACAAATTCTCTGTCCTCCAAGGATAATTCAGATAACATCCTAGCAATGATAATTATATCATTTTCAAAAACCAGAGTAGGGTCAACGAGTAATTCTGCAATAGAAATTGAAAATTGATCTGCTATTTTATGAAGTGTGACTAAAGATGGTAGATGTTTGCCCCGTTCAAGCCTAGATATTGTTTCGGTTTCAATATTTAATTTTTCAGCCAACTGTGCCTGCGTCAATTCGTTACGTTTTCGCCATTTTGAAATATTTTTTGAAATACTCTCAATTAATTTCTCCTGGCTTTCTTCGACACAATTTCTTTTATTTTTATTTTCGCCTGACATGGGTCCATTTTCCTTTTGTACAATTTATATGTATCAAAATTTAAATCCATTAATTCGTAGCATTGTATATTACGAATTTAAAGGGTAAACAGGATATGATTTGTTGAGTGAGTATGCATTTTGCATCCTTTTATTTCTGATTTTGGTCGATTAGTATATTTTGAGAAAATCGTTTTTTCAATTTGTAATTTTGTGAAATTTTACAATATTTTCCCTTCGTTAAAATAGAATAAGGTGTTAAAAATTATCGTGTTTAAGATTGTAAAGCAATTAAACGATAGTAAAAATGAAGATGTATTTATTGGGGTTTTTATTAATTTATAATGTATTTCAAGTATTTATCTAAGTTTTATTCATGCAAATTACATGAATTACATTATGGCGTAGGCACCTAAATAGGTGGTTATTATTTTTGTCTTGTGGCTGGTTTGGCGTGGCATGGTTTGCCGTTAATTGATATGAATATGCAACGTATTGCCGCTTTGTCAATTACCATTAAAGCTAAAATAAAGCAATAATTCTATCTGTGTGCATATAAAACAGAGTAAACGATAAGGTAATTTTAAAAAATACCTGAATTCTAATTAGGCTATTTTACCTATAATTTTGATGTTAATGACTATTTACAAAACATTTTCGGCTAACTTTGAGAAAATTACCCACGACAGCGCTCAGATAAATTATTTGGACAGACGCATAAAAGAGATTTTTCAAATAATGGATAAATGCATGTTCCCGTTTTGGTTGATAGGCTTCTTTTAAGTAGCAATGCATTCAACCGATTTTGATAAAACCTACGGGGTATTTTTTAAAGAGAAACTTACGCAATCACAAGAAGACTTATTAGGTTTTCTTAATGGGTGTTTCTCATTTTTATACAAGGCATTTAAATATGACAAAAATATTAGTCATTGATGATGAAGAGCTAATGCGAAAGTTAATGAAAAAAATGTTGATGCGTGATGGTCATGACGTATTTATAGCACGGGATGGTGTGGAAGGTGTTGAACAATTTCACCAAATTAATCCAGACTTGGTGATTACGGATATGGTCATGCCAAATAAAGATGGCTATGAAGTCATTAAAGAGTTGCTTGCGACCAATGCTAAACTGCCAATCATTGCAATGTCTGGTGGTCGACGATTGGTTACTGATGGTTTTGATTCGATTGAAAAGATTGGCTCAAAAGGAATTTTGCAAAAACCTTTTACACAGCAACAATTGCGAGAGATGATCGAAATCGCACTCAATACTTGATGATTTACGTTAATGGTAATTTTGATATTAAAAAATGTACTTAAATAACTGATGTTTTTTGTCAACTTTTTTGGCTTTTAGGCTGAAACGCACCAAATCTTTGTGGGGTAAACTTAAGTGTTAAGTAATTTTCAAAATGATTTTATGCCACATGGGTTTTGTATTAGGTGGTCGTGGGATTTACTGACACTTTACGTTGTTAGTGATGGCTTGATCTTTTTGGCTTATACCTACATCGGTATGAGTTTAATGCTTTTTGCAAAGACACATAAAACATTAGCATGGAATCCGTTATTGTGGCTATTTTCGGCATTTATTTTGGCTTGTGGTATCACACATTTAATGGGGATTGTGACGTTTTGGCAGCCCTTTTATTGGATAGATGCTGATTTAAAAGGTCTAACGGCGCTTATTTCAGTAGGCACGGTGTATTATTTAGCGCCTCGATTAGCCATGCTTTTGCAGTTGCACAGTCATGAAGAACTAGATGATATTAATCGAAAATTAAATTTGGAAATAGAAGAGCGCAGAAAAGGTCATGAATTATTGTTGAAATTGTCAGAAAATATACCTGGCATGTTATATCAATTTCAAATGCTCGATGAGGGTCGTTATGAATTCCCTTATATTAGTAACGGAGTTAAAGAAATTTACGGATTGAGTCCCCAAGATATTTATGACGATTCGAAGAAAATGTTTGAATTTATCCATCCCGATGATGGTAAAAATTTTTGTGATTCGATGGAGCAATCTGCACAAACTATGCAAATGTGGAACTGTGAGTTTAGAATAATATTACCCGAAAAAGGAATACGTTATTTGTTTGGGCAATCAACGCCTGAAAGATGTAAAGATGGGAATATTATGTGGCATGGATATATCACCGATATTACCACGACCAAAAATATTGAGCGAACGAGTCATGCACAAAAAATGGAAAGTATTGGGCGATTGACAGCGGGACTTGCACATGATTTCAATAATCTCTTGATGGCAATTTCTGGCTATAACGAACTCAATAAGTTTTCACTTGAAGAGGTTATTTGCGAAAATTGCGATGCAGAGGACATTAAAGCTGAAATCACGTCTAATTCATCGCAGATAAATAGGGCTTGTTTAAAAGCAGCGGATTTAATTCAAAAAATGATGCTTTATTGCAGACGCGATAATGATGGAAATACACATAATCCCGTATTGAACTTAAATGATAAAATACAAGAAAATCTCAGTATGATACGTGGCATGATGCCGAGTACGGTGATTTTTGAAACGCATTTAGTTAAGCAAACTCTTGCATTGCCAGAATTAGATGAAACTAATTTTAATCAGGCTTTGATTAATTTATATGTCAATGCACGGGACGCTATGAATGAAAAAGGGAAAATTAAACTCAGTACAGAGATAGTGAATATTGAAAGTCATTGTTTTTGTTGCAAAGTCGACCTAAAAGGATCTTACATTGAAGTGAAAGTTGCTGATACAGGTGCTGGAATGGATTCAAGCATAGCAAGTCGCATATTTGAACCATTTTACACAACAAAAGAAGTTGGTGAGGGAACGGGACTGGGTTTATCGGCCGTTGTGGGAATTGTCCATAAAGCAGGTGGCCATATTTTACTCGAAAGCGAAGTGGATGTAGGTACAACCTTTAGGTTGCTGTTCCCAACTGAATTGCAATGAGAATAGGGTTAACAATCGAATTGAGTGTTATGTTTTTTGGGAAGTGAAAATTGACAGAGCGCAATGTTAAAATAGTGGTGTTATATGTCAAGTTCAATCTGCGTAACATCGGTTATTAAAAGAAATTATTTCCCTAATTCAATTTTTTGATCGTTGTTTTTATCCGCTTCGGTAAACCATTTTAAACGTGAC
>CAJBJW010000100.1 GCA_903953455.1 uncultured Pseudomonadota bacterium
GTAACAGGTGACATCTATTTAAAAAGCGCGGTTGATCATTCACCCGCGCTTTTTTTATGGGACTTTTTTCGAAAGGACTGCATCGCAAGACGTGTTGCGGTAAAATATATAGCACTAGAAATAGCTAGTATTTTGACATAATTCAATCAAAGGAAGCATTATGCACAACATAACCCTCATTAAAGGCGATGGTATTGGCCCATCGATTATGGATGAAGCCGTCAAAATTATTGATGCTTCTGGCGCGAAAATTAACTGGGAAAAAACACATGCAGGATTGGGTGCGTTTGAAGTCTTTGGGACACCTATTCCAGATGAAACCATGGAATCCATTGACCGTACGCGATTAGCATTCAAAGGTCCACTTACAACGCCAATTGGCGCAGGATTTAGAAGTATTAATGTTGCTCTACGTCAAAAATATGATTTATACGCTAATGTGCGTCCAGCAAAAAGTTGGCATGGTGTGAAAACACGTTATGATAAAGTTGACATTGTGATTGTGCGTGAAAATACGGAAGGACTGTATGCAGGATTGGAACATTATTTAACCCCAAAAAAAGATATTGCTGAAAGTATTGCCGTGGTTACTCGAGTGGCCTCAGAGCGTATTATCGACTATGCGTTTAAATATGCACGTGATAATCATCGCAAAAAAGTAACCGTATGCCATAAAGCCAATATTTTAAAATATACACAAGGCTTATTTTTAGACATCGCAAGAGAAACTGCTTTACGTTACCCCGATATTGCGTTTGACGAGAAAATCATTGATGCAACTTGTATGCACATGGTCATGGATCCAAGTCAATTTGACGTCATTGTATGTACCAATATGTTTGGTGACATTTTGTCAGATTTAACAGCCGGTTTAGTTGGCGGTCTTGGCTTGATTGCGGGTGCCAATATTGGCAAAGATGCGGCTTTATTTGAAGCAGTTCATGGTAGTGCTCCTGATATCGCAGGTCAAAATATAGCAAATCCTACAGCAGTTATTATGGCGGGCGTGATGATGTTAAACCATATTGGTGAACATGAAGCGGCCAATCGTATTCAAACCGCTGTGGAAAAAGTCATTAATGAAGGCATTCATGTGACGCCTGATTTAAATCCAAACACAAAAGCAGGCACCATCGAGATGGGAAATGCGATTGTAGCGGCGATGGTTTAATTTTCGCTGTTAATTCTCTCTACATTTTTTGATACACAAAGGAAGTTATGCACGAACTCGTTGAACGTGAGCTTTATGAAGCTTTGGAATATGCACGTACCATTGATCAAGATAAAGGAAAACATATTTTGATTCAATTTGAAATTGATCAACCTTTGTTTTCACAAACATTGTTTAATGTTTTCCCCTCTATCATTGATAATCAAAATGACGAGCACCAATACGAAAATTTGGCACAATTTTTTGCCGATTTAGCATTTGACGTGCTTTGTGTATATCAAAAAGTATTTGGCAAAATGCCAAAATTTGACGATGATCCAACATGGATGGAACGTCAAGCTATGCTTTTAGATAAAGAGCTTACCCCTTTACTTGCATCAAATCACGTTAGCGATAAAGTCGCCAATAAAATGCGAGAAGACTTCTTTAAACCAAAAGAAGGCGAATTTATCCAAACAGGTTTAGTCAATTTTATGAATATGTCGATTGATGATTTTGTAAAAGAATCCGGCGAAACTTACAATGAATCGATTGTAGATTTATCGAAAACAATGTTATTTGTGGTGGTTCGTTTGTTTAACAATCTCTACACACCGATTATTCAACACTAAATTTTATTGAGGGCGTGGAGTTAGTTCACGCCCGTAGCTTAGCAATCCAACTTTTTAAGACAATCTCGTATCGCTTGCTCGAGCACTATTTATCCCCATAATGAAAAAAATTGAATTACTCTCTCCTGCCGGCACAATTAGAAATATGCGTTATGCTTTTGCATTCGGTGCCGATGCAGTTTATGCAGGACAACCTCGTTATAGTTTGCGTGTACGCAATAATGATTTTTTACATGATAATTTAGCCATTGGCATCAACGAAGCCCATCAGCTCGGAAAAAAATTCTTTATTGCTGCGAATGTGATTCCTCATAATGCAAAAGTTAAAACATTTTTGAAAGATATCGAGTCCGTGGTTGCCATGAAACCCGATGCCTTAATTATGGCTGATCCCGGTCTTATTATGATGATGCGTGAAACGCATCCACACATGCCTATTCATTTATCGGTGCAAGCGAACACCGTAAACTATGCGTCCGTTAAATTTTGGAAACAAATGGGCGTTGAGCGAGTTATTTTGTCGCGTGAGTTATCGCTTGATGAAATTGCTGAAATTCGTCAAGAATGCCCTGACATGGAAATTGAAGTGTTTGTGCATGGCGCGTTATGTATCGCATATTCGGGGCGATGTTTGCTTTCTGGCTATTTTAATCATCGCGACCCGAATCAAGGTACCTGTACCAATTCTTGTCGCTGGAAATACGACACAAAACCTGCACAAGAAAATGCGGAAGGCGATTGGCTCCCAACGGATGAGAATGATGTCTTGTCAATGAATGATATCAGCAATGCCAGTTGTGGTGGCGCAGAGCGTCATCCACTTGCCGATAACATTTACTTTCTGGAAGAAGAAGGTCGCAAAGGCGAATTATTGCCTGTCATGGAAGACGAAAACGGCACTTACATTATGAATTCAAAAGATTTACGCGCCATAGAACATGTTCAACGCTTAGTGGATATTGGCGTCGATAGTTTAAAAATTGAAGGTCGCACAAAATCGCATTATTACGTCGCTCGTACCGCTCAAACATATCGAAATGCCATTGATGACGCCCTTGCTGGTCGTGAATTTAACCCACAGTCACTGGGTATTTTGGAAAATTTAGCCAATCGCGGCTACACAGATGGATTTTATCAGCGTCATCATACACATGAACAACAAAATTATTTAACCGGCTATTCAAAAAGTCATCAACAGCAATTTTGCGGAGAAATTCGCGAGTATGATAAAGAATCCGGTTTAGCCACCATTGATGCGAAAAATAAATTTTCCGTGGGCGATAAAATTGAGTTAATTTTACCTGAAGGCAATCAAGATATTGTTATTGAACGTATGGAGGGTATGTATGGTCAAACAATGCAAGAAGCATCAGGCGGTGGTTATGAAGTAAAAATTCCGTTGCCAAGCATTCAAGGTGATTATTCGCACGGTCTAATTTCGCGCTATATAAATAAATAGGTTTTCATTCATGGAGCACATGACGGGTTCACCCTACACCACAGTTTCACTAAAAATGCTTGTGGATTTAGCACGTCCTGCTGCGAATTTAACCTTTCATCATAGTGTGATTCGCGCAAAGCAATCGGGCGGCTATATTTCACGGTTTAAAGGACGCGGCATGGAATTTAACGAAGCGCGTCTTTATCAATCGGGCGATGATATTCGCAGTATTGATTGGCGCGTGACAGCAAGAACGGGCAAAACGCATACCAAAATTTTTCGTGAAGAGCGCGAGCGACCTGTATTTATTTCAGTTGATCAACGAGATACCATGCAATTTGCTTCACGTGGCGTGTTTAAATCAGTGATAGCTGCAAAACTCGCTGCGCTACTTGCATGGGCAGCACATCATCATGGTGACCGTTGCGGTGGACAGCTATTTTTTGATTCGCATTGCCAAGAGTTAAAACCACAAAATGGTAAACAAGCCGTTTTACATTTTTTGAATTCACTTTCGCAGCCAATACCATCAGCAAATCAGTCAGTAAATGACAATTTAGAATCCGTTTTGGGACGATTGCTTTCCCATGCAAGACCGAGTAGTTTGTTGTATATAATAAGCGATTTTCGCGGCTTAACCCCTCATGCGCAAATTCAATTAGCTAAACTCGCCGCACACTGTGAAGTAGTGATGATCTTTATTTATGATCCACTTGAAGCGAATTTACCCAGTTCTGGGCGATATCAATTTACGCAACATGATCACTATGTCACCATTAACGCAAGTAACGCTAAGCAATTGGAAGATTATCAAAATCATTTTCTACAAAAAAAACAGCAACTACAAACGTTAGCAAAGCAACGTGGTATGATTTTTATTCCGGTGAGTACACAAGCCGATCCCCTTACTTGCTTGAAAATGTAAGAAGAGTTGACATTTATGCCACCCATTGAAGAATTACCTATTAGAGATATTCATTTACCAGAAACAATAGGCTGGTTTCCTCCCGCTATAGGGTGGTGGATACTTGCCTTTTTAATTCCAGTTTGCACGTTTTTGATCATTATTCTTATTAAACGATTGCGTCAAAAAACAGCAGTCAAATTGGCTCGTAAATTAATTAAGCAACTTGAACATGATGACAAATTAAGTGATCGTCAAAAAGTATGTGAAATATCAAGTTTACTCCGTCGCGTAGCGATAAGTACTTCACAGCAAGGTGATGATATAGCCGGATTAACAGGACGTGCCTGGTTAGATTATTTAGATCAGCCTTTAAAAGAAGCCGGATTTAAACATGGAGTTGGTCGCTATTTAATTGAAGCACCTTATCAGCAAACGCTCTCGCCAGAGGTGGATGTAAAAGCACTATTTCAACTGGCACACCAATGGCTGAACGCGCAACCTTCAACTCTTTTAAAACAACATAAAAAAACTGCATGATTGATTTAGTTTGGCCGTGGTTGCTCACGCTTTTACCTTTGCCGTTTTTGGTTTATCAGTTTGCACCAAAAAAAACACAGCACCAAAAAACAGCAATGCGAATTCCTTTTTTAGCCGAGATGACACCTTATCAAAGTGCAACAATAACCGTCACTTCAAAATCAGGGTTGTGGCTCGCTGCGCTTGCTTGGGCATTTCTTATTTTTGCGCTCACGCGTCCTCAATGGTTAGGTGAACCTTTAGAGCAATCCATAAGTGGGCGTGATCTTATGCTTGCGGTGGATTTATCTGCGAGTATGCAAGAGCAAGATTTTATTTTGAATAAAGAAGCCGTGGATCGTTTAACGGCGATTAAATCAATTGCAACCAATTTTATTGAACGACGGACTGGGGATCGTATTGGCCTGATTTTATTTGGTAGTCAGGCGTATTTACAAACACCTCTCACTTTTGACAGAAAAACGGTAACAACATTACTTAACGAATCTGCAATTGGCCTTGCAGGGGATAACACCGCAATTGGTGATGCAATAGGGCTTGCAGTGAAGCGTTTGCGTAATGAATCCTCTAATAGTCGTGTGTTGATTCTACTTACCGATGGCGCGAATACCGCAGGTGAAGTATCGCCTTTAAAAGCCGCTGAACTTGCTGCAGCTAATCATTTAAAAATTTATACCATTGGTATTGGTGCGGATGAAATGTTGGTTGGAGGTTTTTTTGGTTATCGAAAAGTGAACCCTTCTGCGGATTTAGATGAGAAGATGCTCCTAAAAATCGCTGAAAGTACAGGTGGATATTACTATCGAGCTAAAAATTTAGACGAGCTGAATAATATTTATATGCGCCTTGATGAACTTGAGCCAGTTGAAAAAGAAAAGCACTATTTTCGCCCGCGCAAAGAACTCTATTCATTTCCTTTAGGTGCCGCATTATTGTTCACCGGTTTATTATGCTGGAGAAAACTGCAATGATGTCACTTTTAGCTGAATTTCATTTTTTGAATCCAACTGCTTTTTTGGCTTTGTTGCCACTGCTTTTTTTAAGTATTAAAGCGTATCGACAAAATACAACGAGTACAACATATTGGGAAAAAATTTGCGATCGTGAATTATTGCCCTTTTTACTGGAAAATACCGCTCACAAAAATACACGCTGGACTTTTTGGCTTGCTAATGTCTTCGCATTGATCGCAATTACAGCACTTGCCGCGCCAACGTGGCAACGTTTACCCACCCCTGCTTTTCGGAATAATGCCGCGTTAGTCATTGCACTAAATTTATCGCAAACAATGAATGCTGAGGATGTAAAACCGAGTCGTTTAGTGCTTGCAAGATATAAGATTTCTGATTTACTCTCTCAACGCAAAGACGGACAGACAGCGCTATTAGTCTACTCTGGCAATGCATTTACAGTCACGCCTCTCACTAATGATATTGAAACCATTCGCAGTCAACTTGAAGCACTCACTAGCGATATTATGCCTAGTGAAGGCAATAATACCGTAGCAGCAATTGACAAAGGAGTGGATTTACTTAAGCAAGCTGGATTACCGAAAGGACATATACTCCTTGTCACTGACAGTGTGGAATCTTCAAAATCACTCCCTGTTGCTGCAAACTTAACGAGTTATCAATTATCCATTTTAGGGGTAGGGACAAGTGATGGAGCGCCTATCGCATTACCTGAAGGGGGATTTGCTAAAGATGAATATGGCGAAATTCAAGTACCTAAGTTAAATGTCTCGCAACTAAAAGAATTAGCCAAAGCGGGAAAAGGATATTATCAATCCATGACAGCGGATGATAGCGATATATCACAACTTTTGAAAATATTGGATACACCAATAGATAGTGCAACATTAGCAGATAAAACAAATTTATGGCTTGAGCAATGGGACGATATAGGTGCTTGGCTTTTGTTTCTTATTATTCCATGGGCGGCATGGCAGTTTCGC
The DNA here is from genome assembly GCA_903953455.1 of uncultured Pseudomonadota bacterium. Classification (GTDB taxonomy): domain Bacteria; phylum Pseudomonadota; class Gammaproteobacteria; order Methylococcales; family Methylomonadaceae; genus UBA10906. Next base: position 6,622 of record CAJBJW010000100.1, read on the forward strand.
AAAGGTGCCATTTACTTAGCAATACTATTTGTACTCCCCTTTCCTCAAAACAGTTACGCTTTAGAATGGCCAGATTTATGGCAGACAAAAGATCAGCAGGCACAAAAAGCCTTTCAACAAAAAAACTATGATCAGGCAGCTAAAACATTCAATAATGCGCAATGGCAAGCCGCCTCAACCTACAAAGCAGGCGACTTAGATAAAGCCACAACACAGTTCCAAAATTTGCAGAACAATTATAATTTGGGAAATGCATTAGCTAAAAAAGGACAGCTAAAAGAGGCGCTAGCCGCTTATGAGCAAGCTGTTAAAGAAAATCCATATGATGAAGACGCTAAATTTAATAAAGACATCGTCAAAACAGAATTAGAAAAACAGCAACAGCAACAGAATTCTTCTTCTCAATCTCAAGAAAAAGAAAAAAACGAAAAATCCGCTGAGAATTCATCAAAATCTAATGATGAAAAAAATTCTGATAACAAAGATTCGTCAGATGAATCAAAAGATCAGCCTGAACACAAAGCTGGCGACAATCCGCCCTCCAAAAAAGAAACCGCTCAGCCAGAAGATAAACATCAGAATAATTCACAGCAAGCAAACAAAGATGAGTCCAAATCTTCACAAAAAGAGAAAAATACAAAACAACAAACGCAAGAAGTTGAATTAACTGCTGAACAACAACAAGCCAATGAGCAATGGTTAAAACGCATTCCAGACGATCCAGCAAGTTTACTCAAAAAGAAATTTAAATATCAATATAGTCAACAACAAGAATAATCACTATTTACGTTTATATTCATTTTAACCTGTTTCCAATAAGGCAAATTTATGTCATTAATAAAAAATGCGTTTTACGCACAATCGGGCGGTGTCACCTCTGTCATTAACGCAAGTGCTTGTGGTTTAATCCAAACTGCACGGGCACATTCGGATAAAATTGGAACTGTTTATGCCGGACTTAATGGCATCATTGGAGCGCTACAAGAAGAGCTTATCGATACTTCCTTTGAAAGTGATGAGGCAATTGCTGCGTTGCGTTATACCCCAGCGGGTGCTTTTGGTTCCTGTCGCTATAAATTAAAAAGTTTAGAAGCCAATCGCGCTGAATATGAACGCCTTATTGCCGTGTTCAAAGCGCATAATATTGGCTATTTTTTCTATAACGGTGGTGGCGACTCACAAGACACAGCGCATAAAGTATCGCAAATGGGTGAGCAAATGGGTTATCCCCTCACCTGTATTGGCGTACCTAAAACGGTAGATAATGATTTACCTGTCACTGATACCTGCGCGGGATTTGGTTCGGTGGCGAAATATGTCGCCGTTTCCATGAGAGAAGCGAGTTTTGACGTTGCTTCCATGTGTGCCACATCCACAAAAGTGTTTGTTATGGAAGTCATGGGGCGTCATGCAGGATGGATTGCAGCGGCAGGCGCATTAGCAGCAGATGAAAAACACGATATTCCAATTGTTATTTTATTTCCAGAAGTCCAATTTGATTTAGAGAAATTTTTAGCGGCAGTGGATTTCAACGTAAAAAGTTATGGGTATTGCTGTGTTGTTGTGTCTGAAGGCGTAAAAAATAGTGATGGTCAATTTCTAGCTGAAGCAGGCGGTAAAGATGCATTTGGTCACGCCCAACTCGGTGGTGCAGCACCTGTCATTGCAAATTTAATCAAAGAGAATTTAGGCTATAAATACCACTGGGCTGTGGCGGATTATTTGCAACGTGCTGCGCGACATATCGCCTCAAAAACGGATGTTGAACAAGCGTATGCCGTTGGAAAAGCGGCTATTGAATTTGCCATTGAAGGTAAAAATGCGGTCATGCCAACTATTGTAAGACTTGCAGATGCGCCTTATCGCTGGGAAATTGGCAGTGTTGCATTAAAAGACGTGGCGAATGTGGAAAAAATGATGCCACCAGAATTTATTAGCGACGATGGTTTTAGTATCACCCCTGCGTGCCGTGCCTATTTGCAACCGCTCATCGCTGGCGAAGATTACCCTCCATTTCATAATGGCTTACCTGACTATAAGGTCTTGAAAAAACAGTTAGTTGAGAAAAAGTTGCCGAAATTCATTGTTTAAAAACAAAATAAATACATCTATTTTTTAACAAAAGTTCGCAGAGCTCAAAAAAAGTTGTAATATTACTGTCATCTTTGCTTCGCATAATATGAGCTGAATTTTTTACTTTTCTTTGAGATAAATTGGCATGAAAACTATTTTTAAACATAAATTATTACTTGCTGCAATGGGCTTGTCTGCAAGTTTACTGAGTATTAACGCAAGCGCTGTTCAAAGCGTTGAAGCTGGTATTCCAGACTATCAAAAAGCAAGCGGTATTTCAGGTAATTTATCTAGCGTTGGTTCAGATACGTTAGCCAACTTAATGACACTTTGGGCTGAAGAATTCAATCGTGCCTACCCCAACGTGAACATTCAAATTCAAGCTGCAGGCTCGTCTACTGCGCCACCAGCATTAACAGAAGGCACATCAAATTTGGGCCCTATGAGTCGTGAAATGAAGGACGATGAATTGGAAGCGTTTGAGAGCAAATACGGCTACAAACCCACAGCAATTCCAGTTGCTATCGACGCGCTAGCTGTCATGGTTAATAAAGACAACCCAGTTAAAGGGTTGACAATGGAGCAAGTAGACGCAATTTTCTCTACTACCTTAAAATGTGGCGGCGCTAAAGAAATTGAAACATGGGGTGACGCGGGCGTTAGTGCATGGGCAAGTAAAAGTATTCAGCTTTATGGACGTAACTCGGTTTCAGGCACTTACGGTTATTTCAAAGAACACGGGCTTTGTAAGGGCGACTTCAAAAATAATGTAAACGAACAACCTGGTTCAGCTTCAGTAGTTCAATCTGTAACGTCTTCAGCTAACGGTATTGGCTACTCAGGTATGGGTTACACCACGTCAGGTATTAAAATGGTACCTTTAGCGAAAAAAGGCTCTACAAATTATGTTGAAGCAACACCTGCTAACGCAGTTAATGGCACGTATCCATTAACGCGTTATTTGTTTGTTTATGTAAACAAAAAACCAAACCAACCGCTTGCACCTTTAGATGGCGAATTTATCAAAATGGTTCTATCTAAAACCGGTCAACAAGTGGTTATAAAAGATGGCTATATACCATTGCCTGCAAAAGTTGTTGAAAAAGAATTAGCGAAATTGAAATAAACAACTCGCGCAGTTTCTCATAAAAGCGCAACGTGCAAAGACTTAACGTTCTTTTGCTGTTGCGCTTTTTTGCATTAAATTATTCATGAAAAAAATATATGTCAGAAACAACGAATTCAACGTCGCAATCTTCGCTCAATACAGCGATGACATCACATCATGAAAAATGGCGATTGCTCAAAGATGCGATAATGCGCAGAGCAATTACTTTCGGTGGTTTAAGTGTAATTTTTGCCATCGTTGTCATTTTCTTTTATTTACTCTATGTTGTTTATCCTCTCTTTTTATCCGCTTCAACGCAGTCTGTTGCGCAATATGCTATTCCAGAGCAAAACGCAGGGAATACTATCTATTTAAATATAGAAGAGCAAAATGAAATTGCAGCACGATTTACTGACACTGGAAAAGTGATTTTCTTTGAAGCGAAAACAGGGCGTGTAATAGCAGAAAAAACCATTCTTATTCCTGAAGGTGTAAAAGTGGTTAGTGTTGCTCAAGGCACACCTGTTGGTGATGGCGCTTTAATATATGGCCTTTCAAATGGCCAAGCGGTTATTGTAAAACAGCAATACAAAGTCACTTTTGCAAATAATAAACGAGTTATCACCCCTTCACTCAAATATCCTTTAGGTGAAAAACCTTTAGTCATTGATGACAGTGGCGCAGCATTAGAAAAAATAGCCTTTAAAGTCGGCGATGGCACTGCGATCATCGTAGCTAAGACAGCACATAAAATTCAGATTACCAGCCTCGAAAAAGAGCAATCGCTTTTTGCAGACGAAGCGAGTTTGACTCGGACAGATTCGTCACTTGATATTCCAGTAGATAACATCACAGACTTACTTATTGATAAAGAAGACCGTAATTTATTCTTAGTGCATGATGATGGTCAACTAAGTCTCATTGATATCAGCAAAAAAGATACTCCAGAAATCAAGCAGCATATCAATATGGTGCAATCGGGCGAAAAAATTACGAGCATCAGCTTTTTAACCGGTGATTTATCACTGATGGTTGGGGATTCTAGTGGACTTGTCTCACAGTGGAGTCTTGTTAAAGATTCGCTTGGGCATCCTGCCTTTCAAAAAATTCGTGCATTTAAAGTCTCAGATAAAGCAGTAGCCAAAATTAACACTGAGCAGCGTCGTAAAGGTTTTATGACCATTGATGTTGCAGGCAATATGGGCATTTATCACACCACAGCAGAGCGTGAATTAATTAAACAAAATATGGCAAATGTCGCCCCTCTCGCTGCCATTTTGTCGCCACGTGCGAATGCAATGCTTATTCAAAACAATGATGGGCAAATTCATTTTTGGACAGTAGACAATGAACA
>CAJBJW010000101.1 GCA_903953455.1 uncultured Pseudomonadota bacterium
GGCTTGAAAACTCATGTAAACTCTCAAATGATTTATTAAAAATAGATAACGCTAATATAACACAACCCATGTGGTTGATGCGGTTTTAAACGTATTTTTCGTTAATAAACAAGAGAATTGCCGTTATTTTTATCGGCATTAAAAATAACGGCGGATAACATACAGGTAATAAACTATTCCTGAACTGCCTATTCGGCAGTGAATGTGATAAATAGCTATCAAGAGTAAATGTTTCTTTTCCTAAGCTACCTATTCGGCAGTAAAACAAATTTTTAATTTTGTAAAGTCATTATAACACTTTTTTTCAAAAGTGTGATGTATGTCACACTTTTTGCTGAAAAAAATAGGGTAGGTTATTAGTCTAAGTGCTGATAAATTGTGACGAAAAATAAGAATTCTGATGGTTTTTAATAGCGATTATGTTGAGTAGTTTAAAATCAAAATTAATTTATCCATTACTTTGTAACGTTAAAATCTGCTCAGTAACAGCACGTTGTTGTTCGCGTACGTCTTGATAATAAGTAATGCCTTGTTCAATTTGTTTTTCACGTGGCTTGGTGACTAATCCTAGAGGAATAAAATCAATGACATTCATGGCAAAATGAGGATTGAGTTCATGTTTTTTGATTCGTTCAACCACTTGATTCTCAACGTATTGACGAATGTCATTATCCGACTGCGTTGCCCACGCTAAATCGATGCCTACTTGTTGGCGTATCACTTCCCAAATAGCTGCGGATATCTTGACGCAAATGCTATTTTGCGTAGCTTCAAATTCGGTATTCTCCAAACGTAAATAAACGTGTTCATCGCCAAAGTAATCTTTAAATAAATGAAAATCTTTGCCATGAAGAATAAGACTTGATTTCGCTGATATCGGGTTTTACTCTTTTAAAAATATCGTGAATTAAGAAAAATTAAATGGTGTTTTAAATTTTTTAAACAATAAAAAAGGACGTTATGAAACGTCCTTTTTGAGTGGGTAAATTACGGTTTAGGGGCAGCAGGATTGTCAGTGGCGGAGCCTTTGTCGCCTTTATCACCTTTAGGGCCTGTGTCACCTTTAGGGCCGTTATCGCCTTTGGGTCCGGTTTCGCCTTTAGGTCCGGTATCTCCTTTGGCACCTGTGTCACCTTTAGGGCCGATATCACCTTTGAGGCCTTGGTCGCCTTTAGGTCCAACATCACCTTTATCACCAGTATCGCCTTTGATGCCTTGATCGCCTTTAGGTCCAAGATCGCCTTTAGGTCCAAGATCCCCTTTGACACCTTGTTCACCTTTTTCACCTGGATCGCCTTTAGGTCCAGTATCACCTTTAAGACCAATATCACCTTTAAGACCGAGATCCCCTTTAGGTCCAGTATCGCCTTTAGGTCCGGTATCCCCTTTAGAGCCTTGAATACCTTGATCCCCTTTAAGACCTTGTTCCCCTTTAGGTCCAGTATCGCCTTTGACACCTTGATCCCCTTTAGGTCCTTGAATACCTTGATCCCCTTTGAGTCCTTGTTCACCTTTGGGTCCGGTTGCCCCTTTAATACCTTGAATACCTTGTTCACCTTTGGCGCCTTGAGGTCCTTGGTCGCCTTGGGGTCCTTGAATACCTTGATCGCCTTTAACGCCTTGGATACCTTGGATACCTGTATCGCCTTTAGCTCCAGTATCTCCTTGCTCACCTTGAGGTCCTGTTGGACCTTGTGCGCCTTGTGCGCCTTTGTAGCCTAAGTCACCTTTAGGACCGGCAGGGCCAGCAGGACCTTCGTTGGCCACGACTCTATCGACCCAGCTGTAAACACGTTTAATGAGGAGATCATCATCATGCAAAAATTGATGACCTTCATTTTCAAGTTTGACTTGACGATAAGTACTGTTTTTCTTGCCCGCGACTAGACGATCTCTCGCACTACGAACGACTTCGGGAATATCCAATTCTGCATATATATCAAGTATGGGTAAATTGAATTTTGAGATAAAGAGTAGCGTGTCACTATTGTCTGTGACAGGTAAACTGATGAGTACAACGCCGTTAACATCAATGGATTTATCGGCGAGCGCATAGGTGGCCATTAAAGCGCCTAGACCGTATCCGACAATGACCACTTTCTCAGCTTTTTCAGCTTTTGCAAATTTTATGGCTGCAATGAGTCGCTCTTTTGCTTCAGGAAATAAGTCATAATAATCTCCCATGGCGGCGCCAGATTCGCGCAAAGGCATTTGAACTGATAAAGAGGCCCAGTGATGATTAGGCACGAAATGACGTAATTTTTTAATGACTAATTCTTGATCGGGATTTCCGCCAATATCATGTAGAAGAATGATAAAGCCTTGACGATCAGTGGATGGGGTATCGGTATATAAACTTAAAAATTTCTTTTCGGGTGTATGTAGCCAAACAGCAGTTCCTGTTTTCAGTGTTTTTTGAATATCCAAGGCAAAATCGGCCTCACGTTTCTCATCGCTGCTCGCAATACACGGCAGAGCGCTACACAAACAGAGTGTTAAGCTAACTTGCGCTAATCTTTTGATGAGCATATACGAGGAAGTTCCTGTGATTTATTGCTAATAACTCGGTTAACCCAACTGTAAATTCTTTTGACGAGAAGTCCGCTATCATTCAAATACAAATGCCCTTCATTATCAAGTTTGATTTGACGATATTTCGATTTTGTTCTACCGATATTTTTTCGCTCTCTTGCACTATAAACCACATCTGGTGAATCAAGTTCACCGTAAACATCAAGCATAGGTAGAGTAAGAGATGAAACAAAAGGCAATGTTTGTGCGTAAATTTCATCTGTTTCAGAAGATGACAAGCTTATGGTAATGATGCCGTTCACATTTGTCGATTTTTCTTGCAGGGCAGAGGTTGCCATCAATCCCCCTAATCCATACCCAATAATGACCACTTTTTCGGCTTTTTGTGCTTTAGCAAAAGTGACAGCCGAAAATAGTCTGTCTTTAGCTTCAGGAAATAAACTGTAATAGTCCTCTATTTTAGCACCTTCTTCACGCAAAGGCATTTGTATTGATAACGTTGACCAACGGTGTTCAGGGAAAAAATTGCGTAGTAACTCAATAACTTTATCTTGATTTGGATGTCCTCCAATATCGTGCAGTAATATTACTATGCCATCAGGGTTATTGGTTGCTACTTCGGTATATAGGCTCAAAAATTTATGATTCTGAGCCTGCAACCAAACAATACGACCATTGGTCAGGTTTTTTTCAATATCGAGGGCAAATTCAGCCTCACGTTTGTCATCACTCGCAACACACGTCAATGCGCTACATAAGCACAATGTGATACTTAGTCGAGCTAGTTTTTGGATGAGCATAAACGAGAGGCTTCCCTTTTTTTAATTACATACTGTAAATAACTTCACGATTACTGGTGCGAGCATCGTCGGTTTGTTTGACGTCTGTTTTTGGTTTACCTTGATGCATACGTTCTCGGTCGTATTTAGCCATCATTTCTTCCCACGTTTTATATTGTTGGTATTCTGCAAAACCAGCTTCTTTGCGCTGTTGATAAATTTCTTTACCCATAACAATAATTTCTTGCGGGGTTTTATTATCTACTGTGTTTAAAAATTCGTCATCACTTTTTTTTGCGTCACGTACCATCCAAAATGACATCTCATATTCTGTACGGATATCTTCAGGAAGTCGATTTTTAATCATTTTAACAGATTTATAAGCCGTTTTTTCACTGTGTGCATTGATCTTTTGACCATTGCCACAAGCGGTTAACATGGCGCAACTTAGCGCAAGGACGATAAGTGGTAATTTTTTCATTGTCATAACCTTAAAAATAAATGGGAAGGATGATAACGCTATTTTTTTACAAACAAAGTAAAATGCGCGGTTATTATAAACCCTAGACATTTTTTTTATGCTGGAATTTATTTCCCTTCTTCTAAAGCGCTACCAAATTATCCAAAAAGCCAATGTGCTCAATGGTTCTCACTATGCGTATCAGCAAACGCTTGAGCAGTTGACGCTCACGCAGGCTTTTTTTACAAAAGGGCTACATAAGGATAATTTACCTTTGCAAATTGCCGTTGTTGGCCCAACACAAGCCGGTAAAAGCTCGATTGTAAACGTCTTACTGCAATCCACAAGTGCTGGCGTGAGCCCACTTGCTGGTTATACCGTTCATCCACAAGGCTTTTGTTATGATATTTGCGATAAGGCCTTTGAGCAGTATTTAGCCGAATATTTTTTCCCTTTTATGTGTAGTGTACCCAATCAGCTTAATAAATCAAATTACGCGTGCTATTCATTATCGTCTACTGATACGGTAACTCCCTATTTACCGCCTTCCGTACTTTGGGATACGCCCGATTTTGATTCTATTGATTCAACTGTTTATCGTGAAGGCGTACTCAAAACCGTTGCACTCGCGGATATGGTTATTTTAATTGTCAGTAAAGAAAAATATGCAGATCAATCCGTTTGGGACATGATGAAATGCATTGAGCCTTTGCGGCAACCCACTTTAATTTGTGTGAACAAATTAAATGAAGGCGCTGAATCGGTTGTTTTAGAATCACTACAAGAAAAATGGAGAGATACGCGTCGCGATGCATTTCCGCAAGTTCTGCCGCTATTTTATCAAAAAAATACACAAATACCCGAAATTGCGCAATCGAAAAAACACGTTTTGTTCGAATTAGCTAAAAAAGTGCAACGTGAAAAACAAGCTCATCGTGAGCAAAAATTACTGCAAACCTACTGGCAGTCATGGACAGCGCCACTGCGTGAAGAACATGTTATATATGATGCATGGCAACAACTTGTCGATCAGGTTGTTGAGCAATCCTTACGCAATTACGCGCGTGATTACCTTAATCACCCACGCCATTATGAAACATTTCAACAAGCGATTGCAGAATTATTATTGTTACTTGAAATACCCAGTGTAGCGCGTGTGATGGTTACTGCCCGTAAAGCGTTACTTTACCCATTAAAAAAATTGCGTAGTATCGGGCGTTCTCGTGCTAATTTATCAGAAAGTAGTCACGAAATGACGATGATAAAACAGTTAATTGATCACACATTAACGGAATTAGCACATCAATTGATTGATAAAAATACGCATCCTTTGTGGCGCGATATCAGTTTGCAACTGCGTGATCATCACGCTGGCGAGGCCAAACTCAGTTTTCACAACGCACAAGCGTATCATCAATTATTTCAACAAGATGTTCAGCTGGCAGCTCAAGGGCTTTATCATAAATTAGAAGAGCAACCTCTGGTGTTAAATACACTCCGTGCAACGCGTGTATCGGCCGATGCTGCTGTGTTAGCACTGACGCTTTATGCCGGTGGGATTGGCTTGCATGATTTGGTGATTGCGCCTGCCATGTTAACACTCACAAATTTACTGACCGAAAGTGCCATTGGGAGTTATATGCGTAAAGTAGAGTCCGATTTGAAAGTTCGGCAACTAGCCGCCGTCAAAGCGCAAATTTTTGACCCGATGTCGCAGCGTTTACGTGATTTACCTCAATTGATAAATAGCGATACACATTTCGCGATTTCTCCTAAACAACTTTTAGACGCTGAGGCGCAATTGGACGGTGGAAAACCTCATGGCTTACGATTACTCTGATTTACTCAATGATGCTCAAGATTGGGCAAAAAAAGCCAATCAGCAAGATTGGTTAACAGCGCAGCAGTTGGCGTCATTAGATAGCGATGATATGACGCAATTCGCTCAAGAAATGCCTAGTCGCCCCATGCTTATCGCTTTTATGGGTGGAACGGGTGTTGGGAAAAGTTCACTACTGAATAGATTAGCGGGCAGGGCAATTGCCAAAGCGGGGATAGCACGTCCTACTTCACGTGAAGTTACCGTGTATTATCATCGTGATGTCACCTTGCCTGCTTTACCTTTGCGTGGTGTCACCATTTCCCATCACGATGACGACAGTCAAAAAATGATGGTATGGATTGATATGCCAGATTTTGACAGTACAGATGTGCAGAATAAAGCTCTCGTTTTGCAATGGATGCCGTATATCGATATGCTGATTTATGTAGTGAGCCCCGAGCGTTATCGAGATGAAAAAGCTTGGCAATTATTGATTTCTCAAGGTGCGCGTCATGCGTGGCTATTTGTACTTAATCAATGGGATGTTGGGCAACAGGTTCAAGCTGAAGACTTTGAACATCAACTTCATTTAGCTGGATTTGATGCGCCATTAATTTTTAAAACCAGCTGCACGCAAGTGCTCGTCGACGATGATTTTGCCTCTTTAACGCAAACTATCGGCAGTTTAGCCACGCAAAAGACACTTGAACAATTGGCTTATCATGGTCGACAAGTGCGCGTTCAAGCATTGCAAAAACAGCTCCAAGTCGGGTTATCTTATTTAGGTGAGCCGGTGGCCGTTCAGAAATTACACACGCATTGGCAAAAACATTGGAAATTGACTGCTAAACAATTGCAACAAGGCTTTGCATGGCGATTGCCTTTGCTTGCGGAGCAATTTGCGATGCATGCGAGTGATTTACGTATTGTATCCAGTGATATGTTACTTTGGGATGGTTGGGCGCAAACACGTTTTGATGATGTACTTAATGAAACGCTACTTTACGCGCAACGCCAGCACCTTCCAATTTTGCCACTTGAAAAAAGTATGTCATCAATCCGCACGAGTGCAAAGAAAGCCTTGCATCATGCTGTAGAGCTGGAAACACGCCAATCTCTTGCAAAACGGGGAACTTGGCTCCATCGTGGGTTACTTAAACTGGTTGGTATGGCTGAAATTGTGTTACCGCTTGGGGCGATGAGTTGGGTGGGTGTTCAAGTTTTTAATGGTTATTACGAAAGTAATCAAACGCATTTACATTATTTGAGTATTGATTTTGCCGTGCATAGTGTTTTAGTGTGTGCGCTGTCATGGGTCATTCCTTTTTTTATTCTTAAAAAATGCCAGCCATCTCTTGAAAAAAGTGCATTGCGTGGTTTGAATAAAGGTGTTGCAAATGGATTAGATGTATTAAATCAGGATGTATTGGCGTTAATTTCGCAGTTTGAACTCGATCAACTGCAGCATAAACATCAAGTGAATGAATTACTGAAAGCAAGCGAATCGATTAGTTCGCAGCATCTTACTTTTGACCCAGAAAGTCCTCTTGAACGTATGCTTGTATCAGAGGATAGAATAAAATAATCGTCATTATTGATGCTAGAATCTTGTGCTAAATCCATGATTGAAAAGCACACATCTACTTCTTCTTTGAGTTAACAAAACCGTGAAAATAAAAAATCTCCAGTATTTAGTCGGCATTGATTTAGGTACAACACACACTGTTGTGGCTTACGCGCCTATATCGACGCCGCAAATGATTCAACTTTTCCCCATTGAGCAATTAGTCGATGTTGGGCAAGTTGCGGCGCGTCCCTTATTACCTTCGGTGCGTTATCATCCAGCAGAAGGGGAAATTGCCGCGGGTAATCTCGCTTTTACCGCAAGTGATAATGCCATTTTGGGTGAAGCAGCGCGTGTGCTTGGCGCAAAAACGAAAGGCCGTTTTGTAACCAGCGCAAAAAGTTGGCTGTCGCATCCATCAGTGGATCAAGACGCAGCGATTTTACCTTGGGGTAGCAGTGATGAGGTATTGAAAGTGTCGCCCTTAGAGGCGAGTGCGAGTTATTTGGCGCATATTCGCGCGGTATGGGGACATCAATTCCCCGATGCACCGCTTGAAAATCAAGATGTGGTGATTACCGTTCCCGCGTCATTTGATGAAGGGGCGCGTTCATTAACCGTTGAAGCGGCAAAAATGGCTGGATTGAAAAAAATTCGCTTACTCGAAGAGCCGCAAGCCGTTTGTTACGATTGGCTGCGTGCAAACGCGGCGCAATTAAAAGAAAAATTGTCCAGCGTACATTTATTGCTTATTTGTGACGTAGGGGGCGGTACAACGGATTTAACGCTCATTAGCGTTGAGCAAGGTGAAGGCGATAAAGAACCCAAATTGACCCGTATTGGTGTAGGCGATCATTTGATGCTCGGCGGTGATAATGTGGACTTGGCGATTGCCCATACGCTTGAATCACGTTTAATGGGTAATGACACCTCGCAAAAGCGTTTATCTGCCGCCGAATTATCCCAATTACTCGAGCATTGTCGCCACGCTAAAGAGCGTTTACTTGCAGAAGATGCGCCAGAATCTATTAAAGTGACGCTGCTGGCCAGTGGTTCGAAATTATTTGGTGGCTCACGTTCGGCAACGCTCACACGTGAAGAAGTTCGCACTATTGCATTAGATGGTTTTTTTCCACTATCAAAATTAAGTGATTTGCCGGATAAAAAACGCAGTGGTGTGGTGGAGTTCGGATTGCCTTATGCGTCCGAGCCAGCAGTGAGTAAACATATTGCCGCTTTTTTGAAATTACA
>CAJBJW010000102.1 GCA_903953455.1 uncultured Pseudomonadota bacterium
AAAGCGGGAGCAGATATTGTTGCCCCGTCAGATATGATGGACGGGCGAATTGGTGCAATTCGTCAAGCACTTGAAGCGGAAAATTATTCACATACGAGAATTCTTGCGTATTCGGCTAAATATGCATCAAGTTTTTATGGTCCTTTCCGTGATGCGGTTGGGTCTGCCGGCAATTTAGGTAAAGGAAATAAATATAGTTACCAAATGGATCCGGCTAACTCGGATGAAGCGTTGCGCGAGGTGCAGTTAGATCTGCAAGAAGGCGCTGATATGATTATGGTAAAGCCGGGTATGCCTTACTTAGATATAGTTCAACGTGTTAAGGTTGAATTCGGTGTCCCGACGTTTGCTTATCAGGTGAGTGGTGAATATGCGATGTTAAAGGCGGCATCAATGAACGGTTGGCTTGATGAAAAGTCTGTTGTATTAGAATCATTACTTGCTTTTAAACGCGCGGGAAGTGATGCGATTTTAACCTATTATGCAAAAACAGTTGCACGATGGTTGCAGAATTAGACAAGCATTTTGATGAAGATTCATCATCTCAAACTGGTATAGATGAACTTCATGGGGTAGAATTAACCCGATTATTTGTGATAATTATTAAGTAAATGGAATAAAACAAATATAAAATTTGTTTTGAATTACCAAGAAATATGAAGCATAAAAGTTTATAAACTACTTAGAGGAGTTTTCTCCGTGAAAAAAATTAAGCAACTATTCGCTGGTGCTATGTTAACAACCTTTGGGTTGCCAATAGCACAGGCGGATTATGCCCTGAATTTAATGGAAGGGGTGACAAAAGTCAGTAATGACATTTATGATCTACACATGCTTATCCTTTGGATATGTGTGTTCATTGGTATTGCTGTTTTTGGGACGATATTTTATTCAATCTATCATCACCGCAAATCCAAGGGTCATGAAGCTGCCCATTTCCATGAACATACGACAGTGGAAATTATTTGGACAATCATTCCAACCATCATTTTAGTTGCCATGGCTATTCCAGCAACTAAGACAATGCTTGAGTTAGATGATGTTCAAGAGTCTGAAATGTCAATTAAAGTGACAGGTAAACAATGGTATTGGGATTATCAATATCTCGATAGTGGCGTTCACTTTGAAAGTCACTTAGATGAAATAAGTGAAAAATCACATCGTGGTCACACTATTGATCCCCACACAGTTCCTAATTATTTGTTAAGTGTTGATAGACCACTCGTTATCCCAATTAACAAAAAAATTCGTTTTGTTTTTACATCAGCTGACGTTATTCATTCATGGTGGGTACCTGATTTAGGATGGAAAAAAGATGCGAATCCTGGATTTATCAATGAGGCATGGACATCTGTTCCAACGCCAGGCGTTTATCGTGGGCAGTGTACTGAATTATGCGGTCGTGATCATGGCTTTATGCCAATTGTGGTTATTGCAATGAATCAAGGTGACTACGATAATTGGGTAAAAACGACTTTAGAGAAACAAAATGCAAAACCGGATTTAAGTGATCAATCACACGAACAATTGATGGCTAACGGTTCGAGTGTGTATTTGAAAAATTGCGTAGCATGTCATCAGATTGATGGTAAAGGTGTTGTTGGTAATTATCCTGCACTGCGTGGGAGTGCAAAAGTTACTGGTGGCGTTGATCCTTTAATTGGTTTCTTACAAGCAGGTACAAGTAAAATGCCTTCATTTGCTAAGTTAAAAGATAATGAATTAGCAGCAGTGATTACCTACATTAGAAATTCACCTGATATCGGTAATAAAGTGGGCGACGAAATCCAACCTAAAGCAATTACACCTGTTTATGATGACGATGAGTAATGAGTGCTTATTGGGCTTTTTTTAACTGTTTATTGAGGTATTAAAGTATGTCTGCTGTCACAGCTGAACATGATCATGACGATCATCACCATGATGATCACGCTCACGGTCCAGAAAAAGGGTGGTTGCGTTGGGTTGTCACCACGAACCATAAAGATATTGGTACGTTATATTTGGTATTCGCACTAGCCATGTTTTTTGTGGGTGGTACGATGGCGATGATTATTCGTGCTGAATTGTTTGAACCTGGAATGCAGTTTGTTGATCCACAATTTTTTAATTCAATGACCACCATGCATGCGCTTGTGATGGTTTTTGGAGCTGTCATGCCAGCCTTTGTTGGTTTGGCTAATTGGATGGTGCCTATGATGATTGGCGCGCCTGATATGGCGTTGCCACGCATGAATAATATGAGCTTTTGGTTGCTGGTGGCGGGTATTTTATTACTTGCTTCTACCTTATTTATGGAAGGTGGTGCACCTGCAGGTGGCTGGACTCTTTATCCGCCATTAGTATTGCAAACAGGTAAAGCACTTCCGTTTGCTATTTTTTCAGTGCATTTACTTGGTATATCTTCAATTATGGGAGCAATTAACATTGTTGCGACTATTTTGAATATGCGTGCCCCTGCAATGTCATTAATGAAAATGCCAATGTTCGTTTGGACATGGTTGATTACTGGTTTCTTATTGATTGCGATTATGCCAGTTTTTGCTGGTGCAGTGACCATGTTGCTGACGGATAAATTCTTTCATACTAGCTTCTTTGATGCAGCGGGTGGCGGCGATCCGGTTCTTTATCAGCACATTTTCTGGTTCTTTGGTCATCCTGAAGTTTACGTAATGATTTTGCCAACATTTGGCGTGGCATCAACGATTATTCCAGTATTTGCGCGTAAGCCATTATTTGGTTACAGTTCGATGGTCTATGCGACGGCGGCGATTGCATTCTTGGCGTTTATTGTTTGGGCGCATCATATGTTCACTGTTGGGATGCCAATCTCAGGTGAGTTGTACTTTATGTATGCCACTATGTTAATTGCTATTCCAACAGGCGTGAAAGTATTTAACTGGACTGCAACGATGTGGAAAGGTGCAATGACTTTTGAAACACCCATGTTGTTTTCCATTTCTTTTGTTGTCCTATTCACATTAGGTGGTTTCACTGGATTGATGATGTCAATTGCACCTGCTGATTTTCAATATCATGATAGCTATTTTATTGTTGCACATTTTCATTACACATTAGTTCCTGCATCTATTTTTATGCTTATGGCAGGAGGGTATTATTGGCTGCCGAAATGGACAGGGCACATGTACAACGAGAAAATTGGACAATTGCATTTCTGGTTATCTGCAATTTCAGTCAATATTTTGTTTTTCCCACAGCATTTCTTGGGATTAGCAGGTATGCCACGTCGTATTCCAGATTATGCTATTCAGTTTTCTGATTGGAATATGATTTCAAGTATTGGTGGATTTATATTCGGCGCAAGTCAATTATTATTCCTATACATTGTTGTGGATACGATTAAAGGCGGAACAGGCGAAAAAGTAACTGACGAAGTTTGGGAAGATGCTCATAAGCATGGCTTAGAGTGGACATTGCCTTCACCAGTTCCTTATCACACCTTTTCTACACCACCTACCGTGATTCCTTGCGATCACGATTAGGTCATAGAGTATAGAGGCGTTGCTTTTTAGTAGCGCCTTTGTGATGAACTGACGAGTAGTCAAAATGACCATCAAACAAAAGAATATTTTAACGGCAATCGTACTTATTGCAATTGCAACAACAATTTATGTTATGGCTGTTATCCAAGCGTTGTCGAGATGAACGAAGATGTTGCGGTAAAAAATAAGCGATTAGGACGCAATTTAGCGATTGTAGCAATTGCTATGTTTGGGTTTGGGTATGCGTTAGTTCCTCTTTATGATGTTTTATGTGAGTGGAAATGGATTGAGCGCGATCGCCCAGACGCAATTAAAGCAATACCAGAAACTGCTTATGAAATAGATAAGAGTCGTGAAGTGAATGTGGAGTTTATGACGACATTAAATGAGTCAACTCCCATGATTTTTAGTGCGGAAATGACGCAATTGAAAGTACATCCAGGTGAGTATCATACCGTGAATTTTTATGCAGAAAATAAAACGGCGTCACCTATGGTGGCGAGAGCGATTCCAAGTTTTTCACCGGCACTAACGAGTACCTATTTTGAGAAAGTCGAATGTTTTTGTTTTTCTGAGCAGACTTTTGCACCGCATGAAAAAAAAGTCATGCCTATGCGTTTTGTGTTAAATCCGGCTCTGCCGCATGAATATAAAACCATAACATTATCTTACACTTTTTTTGATAACACTCAAACAGCGATAAAAAAATAACTTAGGGGAAGTTTATGTCAACAAATAATGCTTATTATATTCCGCATAAAGCGACGTGGCCTGTCATGGCTACAGCGGGTTTACTAACCACGCTTGTGGGGTTTGCTAATTATTTAAATGGATCATCTATCGGTTCTCCATTGATGATGTTAGGTTTTGCAATTTTTATTGTGATGGTTGCAGGATGGTTTACGCTCCAATCAACAGAAAGTGAATCGGGAATGTACAACCATGGTGTGGGTATATCATACCGTATGGGAATGATGTGGTTTATTTTTTCTGAAGTGATGTTTTTTGCAGTGTTTTTTGGCACTTTATGGTATACGCGTAATTTATCGGTGCCATGGCTTGGTGGCGAAGGTGCAAAAGCGGCTACTAAAGCGATATTATGGACTAACTACACGGCGGTATGGCCAACGAATGGTCCAGGTAATGTGGGTGGGCATTTTGAACCGATGGGTGCTTTTGGCTTGCCATTTATTAACACATTATTACTTTTGAGCAGTGGCGTAACATGTACTTGGGCTCACCATGGTTTACTTGCAAAAAAACGTGATCAGCTAATTAAGGGCTTGATTGCGACTGTCAGCCTTGGTTTTTTGTTTGTACTTTGCCAAGCCTTTGAATACCATGAAGCTTACACTGAAATGGGTTTAACACTTGGCTCAGGCATTTATGGTTCAACATTCTTTATGTTGACAGGTTTCCATGGCTTTCACGTTTGTGTTGGTGCAATTATTTTGAGTGTGGTGTTATTTCGTAGTGCAAAAGGACATTTCACACCTGAAAACCATTTTGCCTTTGAAGCAGCGGCATGGTATTGGCATTTCGTTGACGTAGTATGGTTAGGTTTATTTGTATTTGTTTATTTAATGTAAATAAGTAACAACATTGAAAAAGCGTGGTCAATTTTTAGGCCACGCTTTTTTTTTGTCAAAGCGAGTTAATTCTTATTTGATAATTCCGGCGTTGTATCATGAGATTGCGCTCTTGTTCCAATTCCATGTGGTTCAATCCAGCCATTGGCAACAGCAATAAAAATAAAAATAAATAATGTAATTGATAAAGTAATGCGCAGTGTGAGTGCATTGAGTGTTTTTTGAGAGTTTGCTTGGTCTTTATGTTTGACAATGTTAAACAATGCAGAGCCTAAGCTGAGTAAAATCAACAAAAATGCAAAAATGACAACCGTTTTAATTAACATAAGTATTTTATTGTTGTGAAAAAAGAAAAGTGTATTTTGATGATTTTGGCGCAGTAATACAAATTTAATAGAGAAAATTTGGATGAATATAAAATTAAGATGGACAATAGCCTATTTAGTCATGTTTACGGTGTTACTTAGTCTGGGTGCATGGCAAATTCATCGAGCTGATGAAAAACAAGCTTATGTTGATTTACAAGCACAGCGAATAAATCAACATATCGACTTAACAAATACTGAAATGATCGTTGATGTTACAAAGGAACGTTATAAGCAGGTAAGTTTGACCGGGTATTTTGATATCACGCATCAGTTTTTACTCGATAATCAAATGCACGAAAGTAAAGTAGGGTATTTTGTAATGACGCCATTTAAAATCAAAAATTCTAACAAAGCTGTCTTAGTGAATCGTGGTTGGATTCCCTTGATAGAACCACGTGCGGTTTTACCAGATGTGACTTTAGCGTCTAATACAACTGAACTAATATTAACGGGGCGTATTAATACGTTCCCAAGTGTTGGTATTCAACTCGAAGGTGCAACGAAACCGACAAAAACTCAACCAGCAGTTGTGCAAGTATTAGATGATAAAGTTTTAACTCAACTATTAGGTTATGATTTATTGGCTTTTCAGCTTGAGTTAAGTCCAGACATGCCAAATGGGTATGTTCGTCACTGGAATATTTCGACGTTGATTTCACCAGAAAAACACTTAGCTTATGCACTACAATGGTTTGGCTTGGCTTTAGTTTTAACTGTAATGTTTATTAAAATGGCTTTAAAAAAATGATAACGCAACAACAAAAAAGAAATAGACGGCTCATTATTGGTATATTCGCTATGTCAATTATTCCATTTGGTTTTGCATGGTATATGGCAAAACACCCTGATTTTTTAATGCGTGCACCAACGAATCACGGTGAATTCATTAAGCCCATTATTACAACAGAGCGCAGTGATTTTCAGGGTTTTGATGATTTTTCAAAAGATAACATACAAGAGCTTTCTTCGCACTGGCTTATAGTGAATGTCATTCCTAAATCGGACTGCACTGAAGTTTGCATTGATGCCATTTATAAAAGTCGACAATTACGATTGATGTTAAATAAGGAATTAGTTCGCACTCGACGTGCAGTATTAGTGCTTGATAATACAATTTCCCAAGAAAAAGCAGCAACGTGGTGGCAAGCAGAGTCGGATTTATTAAAATTAAAACCCAGTGAAGACGTTATTGATAAATTAAATGCACTGTATAATGGGAGTATTCCTGAAGGTGTATTATTGCTTGTGGATCCGCTTGGGAACTTTATGATGCGCTATGCACCTGATTTCAATCCTTACGATGCAAAAAGTGATTTGATGCACCTTTTAAAAATTTCACAAATTGGTTAATTAAAACATGTTTAGAAAAATAGCTGGTTTGAGCGCCGTTTTAGTTTTTGTTTCCCTTGTTATTGAGACGGGAATACGTTTATCACAGTTGGATTTGGGCGAATTTAATGTCGTTCATCGATTAATGGTACAAACGATGCCCATTTTTGTCAGCAGTGCATTATTTTTGGGAAGTACCCTTTTTGCCTTGTTATTTGCTCTTTATTTACGTTTGGATGACCGCGTTATTCTAACTAAGCAACCACAAAGTCGTTTATTAGTTAGCGTTGCATTAGTTGTTATTTTAATTCAGCTATTTTTAGGTGATTGGGTCGCTGCAAATCATGCGGCACTTGCTTGTCGTGGATTTCCTCAATGTAATGGCTCCTGGTTGCCAGCATTAAATTATGATGGTGCTCTAAACTTATTTTATGGTGTGCAAAATCATTATAGCGGCACCGTTGCTTATGACGCTCAAATTACTCTGGCGTGGCTGCACCGTGTCGTGGCATTGATATGTTTTATAGTCGTGAGTGGTGTCATTTTTCAAGCAACATCGGCACCTTCGCATACATTGCGTAAGGCTGGCGTATGGTTAAGTACCATTTTGTTTTTACAAATCAGTTTAAGCATCCTTACGATTAAACTTAATTTACCTTGGTGGATGGCCATTATTCATGCAGGATTAGCAACACTGCTTATTTTGCCATTGATTGCTATTCATTTTTATAGCAAATATGATTTTCCAGTTTTAGAATCAAAAAGTACAACACAAGATGTTGATACACAAGCGGTTAGTGAACCCATTGCGAAAGAGACGGATTCACTATATGGCCGGTTAAAATCGCAATTACAACGTACACGAAACGGATTAGGCAGTATTTTATCCAAATCAACTAGTGAAAAT
>CAJBJW010000103.1 GCA_903953455.1 uncultured Pseudomonadota bacterium
GTGTTTAATTCAGTGAAATAAAAACTATTATTTATTTTGCCATGCACGGTAGGCTTTTAATCCACCTTCGATATAGCTCACATTACTATACCCCATCATACGCAAAGTATCAGCCGACAAAGCACCACGGTAATTTACATTGCAATAAGTAATGATTGGCGTATCTAAATCGGGAATTTCATCTTCGACATTCATCTCTAACTTCCCTCTGCTAATGTGTTTTGAGCCTGAGATATGATCGACATCATGCTCTTCTTTGTCGCGAATATCTAAAGCTAATATACCCGATGCTAATAAAGCATCGATTTCATTGGGCTTTACTGCATGAACTCGTGAGCGTGCCGCTTCACCCATTTGAATAAATTGATCAGTGTAAGCCATATTTACTTCTCTTTAGTAATGATTTTAATGTACATCATCGGTATGCCATTTAGGCATCATAACGATACAGTTTGGTTTGAATCCTTGTTTTTTTAGGGTATCAATACTGCGGATTTTTTCCATTGTTTCTAAATTAATGACAGAAATTGAACCATCATCCATCTCAGGTAAATTTAAAAAGCTGTTTTGCACAATGGCATACTTTTCATCAGGAGAGAAAACCACATGATGCGCACCACCAGCAGTGGGTATTGATTTAATAAGTTTGGGCTGTGTTTTGGATTGGCTAATATCAAAGATATTTAACGCACCAGGTTTTGCCGTTGTGACAAAGAGTTTGTCATGCTCTTGATTAAAATAAATTTCCAATGGCACGCCTTGTTTTACTTCAGAAAAATCATAAGCCGGTTTGAAATCAAATGTATCGTGATTGGATTGCCATGTGGCGACCCAGAGTTTTCCTTCAAACATGGTATTCACATACGCCATTGGCGGTGTGGAATGAGGAATAAAGACGGCTTCAACAGTTGACGAACCAGGACCACCCACTTTATGTGTTGATAACACCTCACCTGTTGATGCTTTAATAATCGTGACAGTATCGCCAGCATCCCCTAAATCCGATGCTCGAACGGTACTGGTGACCATAATTCTATCAATGTCTTCATTCAAACCAATGCCATGAGGGTACTTAATAAAGGTTTCGTTACCATTCGCTGCAATGACCTGTTTCACTTGATCGGTTTGAGCATTACCTACAATCACATTGCTTGACCCCATACAGGTTAAATACCACGTTTTTTTATCCGACGAAAAAGACATATCTTCGCCCACTTGGCATTCTGGCACGTTAACATCTTGAATTTTCAAATGCTCCTGATTCATGTTAATGACACGCAAAGCTCCTTTTCCTAAAGCTGTAATATAAGCTTTGCTCAAATCTTTATTGTAAAAAATATGATGAGCAACAGCGTCAGGGGGAAGTGGCAAATCATTCATGACTTTACCAAAATTAGCCGAATTGGGATCGACATCGATAATAGCGATTCCTTCTTTACGTGGTGTTTGATTGGGCTGGCTTTCATAATTCACCATCGCTAACATTTCTGCAAAACTTGCAAGTGGTGCGAGTAGTATCAAACTACACAATGTGTTTGTTATTGTTTTTTTAAGCATTGTCGAGGCTCTTTTAGACGTAATGGAATAAGGGCAAGATTAGTCTTACCCTTACATTTTTATTCAGCGGTACTTGCGTCAATCATACCTGTGACGCGTGAAATTTTAGTGACAGGAAAACCACCTTTTTCGCTATGTTCACGCAATGCGTCTTCGCTAGGTGCAATTAACACGCAATACACTTTGTCATCGGTTACATAACTTTCAACCCAGTTAATTTTAGTGTCCATTTTTGCAGACGTGCTGCAAGAGGTTTGCGCGATTCCTTGTAATTGCTCTGCAGTGAGTGAGCCTGCATTAGGGATGTCGCGTTCGACGATATATTTAGGCATAATTTTTCCTCATTATTGTTTTAAATTAAAATCAGAACGGCTTGTTAAAACGCAATCAACGATTACGCTTTAAAAAAATCGTTCAAGATTACTTCTTTACATTGTTTTAGGGGCATAACGGATTGCTCAATTTTCATACGGAGCAATGCGCCCTGCCATGAATTCACCCATAAATCCGCAAGCTCTAGTGCAGTTTTATCCTTGCGAATGGAGCCTTCTTTTTGAGCGCGATGAAATCCAATTTCCCAGACGTCTCGATAACGATCTAACGCTTTTTGCAATGCCTCACGACAAATATCACTGGTATCACCGATTTCACCGGTTAAATTTCCAAGTAAACATCCCCCCTTGAATTGCGTTTGTTCTAATTCAGCAATGCTTTCATTTAAGTACCGCTCCAATGCGGTAAATGAATGGCCATCGGATTCATTCAAATAAGTTTGTAATTGAATTAGATAGGGCTCGATATAGTGCTCAATCATCTCAGCGGCGAATGTTTCTTTGCTGCTGAAATAATTATAAAAAGAACCTTTAGGGACATTCACTGCATCAAGAATTTCTTGCAACCCTGTCCCGTGATACCCTTGTTGCATCAATAACGCTACGCCGTAATTGAGTAAATTCTCTCGATTAATATCTTTTTGTTTCATCTTTTTATGTATTTATTATACGACCAGTTGTCTTTTTTCTAATTCAATCATACATTAAATTTAAGCGTTTTCTAAGCTTAATCGATAGAGAAGAGAGTGGATTGCGTCAAATTTTTAATGCCAACCA
>CAJBJW010000104.1 GCA_903953455.1 uncultured Pseudomonadota bacterium
CAACATTCACTAATGCCTGTTTCACCTTTTTATCGGTAAACGTTTGGCTTTCCATTTCTTTACATGAAATACACCAATCTGCGTAAAAATCCAGCATAACCGGCTGATGACGCTCACTAGCTTGCGCTAATTTTTTTTCTAACACGTCAATTGAGCTTACACGCTCAAACACCAACCCCGCATCAACATGATTCTCTTGCGTATTCTCTAAGGGCTTCAAAGGATTGGTATGGCCTAAACTCACCCCAACAAGCATCAACGTGCCATAAATAAGCATAATAACGCCGATACTTTTCCAAAAAACTTGCCATGCTGTTTTCGTTTCAGGCAGTGTATCGAGCGCATTGAGATAAACAGCGGGCATAATGAGCCATATCGCCCATAACAATAAAGTGACTGGTGCAGGCAAAATACGACTTAATAGCCAAATTGCCATGCCTAGCATGACAACACCAAACCCCTTTTTAATCGCGTTCAGCCACGCGCCCGCTTTAGGCAAATATTTTTGGGCAGATACGCCAAGTAATAGCAGCGGCAAACCCATACCAAGACCTAGCATAAATAAGGCCGCGCCACCGAGTAAAACATCACCCGTTTGCCCGATATAAATTAACGCCCCCGCTAAAGGTGGCGCCACGCAAGGCCCCACAATTAAAGACGACAAAGCCCCCATCATGGCCGCACCAGCAAAACCTTCATGATGTTGATGACTTGAATGATACAGTTTATTTGTGAGTTTCTCGGGCAATCCTAACGTATAAAAATCAAACATCGACAACGCAAGCAGTACAAAAACGCCGCTAAAAACACTAATTACCCACGGATTTTGAAACGCCATTTGCAGGTTTTGCCCAAAAATAGCCGCTAACACCCCAAAGACGGTGTACATCAACGACGAGGCAACGACATAGCTCAATGACAGTAAAAAGGCGCGTTGCGTGCCACGTTGCCCCACAATAATGCCCGATAGAATGGGAATCATCGGAAAAATACAAGGCGTAAACGCAAGCAGTAAACCAAAACCCAAAAAACTCATTAACGTTAATGCAAAATTTCCCTGCGTGAGTACGCTGACAATTTGGCTTTGCTCGGATTCCATTTCCTGCGGCAAAGCGCTAACGGTTTGCGCAACGGGTAAATTCAACGTCACTTCTTTGGTCATGGGTGGATAGCACACACCACGATCAGCGCATCCTTGAAAACTCGCTACGAGCGTTAACGTTTGCTCACCTGAGTTTTCACGCAGTAGCGGCACATCAAAATTCAATCCTTCATAGAAAATTTCCACTTTCCCAAAGGCTTCATCATTTTTTGGCAAACCATTTGGAATCGAATAATCACCAAGGCTTACGCCATTCGCATTGCGCAATTCGAGCTTAATTTTTTCCCGATACAGATAGTAATTTGGTGCGATTTCCCAATTCACATAAAGTGTATTGCCATCTTTAATATTGGCCGAAAATTCAAACGCCTGCTCAGGTTGAAGCAATTCATCGGCAAATAAATTTAACTTCACTTCAGAGGCGCTAAGCACCATCTCTTCAAGCGACTTCGGTTCTTGAGCAGAAAATACAGGCGCGTTAACAAACAACCATAACGCGGTGACAATCATTAAGACATAACGTGACATGAATTCGTAATCCACTGTAAATAATCAGGCAAACCGCGCTCAATAGGCAACGCGATAATTTCAGGTACATCGTAGGGATGAGTTTGTTTTATCAAATTCTCGATGATAAGGTAATTCTCAGCGGGTATTTTAATCAGTAGCAACTGCTCTTGCGCTGTTTCAATTTGACCTTCCCACGCGTAAATCGATGTGATAGCAGGCAAAATGTTCACGCAAGCCGCTAACTTCTTTTCAATTAACGCATGAGCACACTGTGTTGCGATATCGATATTGGGAAACGTGCATAAAATGACATGATAAGCCTTTGTCATGAGAGATTCCTCTCTGTGATGAAAATACATACCAAAGACCAATGTCGGTTGCCATACACACAGTACATAGTTAGTTTGTACCATGTCGTGATGCCA
>CAJBJW010000105.1 GCA_903953455.1 uncultured Pseudomonadota bacterium
CAAAAATATAAAGATGATAGAAATAATTTTCTTTAGCGGGCAGCTCTGTTAGTGTATATTTAATACGAGCATTTAAAAATTTGATAACCTCAGACGATTTGTGGCTAATCATTCCGAGTTGCCGACTAGGAATCCCAAGCTGAGTTGAGACGTTAATCAATAGGGTACTTACTATGCCATTGAATACCGGCTCTAAATATTTTTCGTATACAGCAATTTGCTCATTTTTATCTGATAATTCAAATAACCTGCCAATCTGAGCTAAGTGATCCTCTTTTAATAATCTAAAACATCGAGTAATAAACCCACACCCAGTGTGATAATGAAATCCTAGACTAGACCCACTCATTTGAAAGCTTTTTATATTTTTATCCCAAAATGTTGCACATTTTGTTGGCAGTCCGGGTCGAAAATTCTGT
This sequence comes from uncultured Pseudomonadota bacterium, assembly GCA_903953455.1. Taxonomy (GTDB): domain Bacteria; phylum Pseudomonadota; class Gammaproteobacteria; order Methylococcales; family Methylomonadaceae; genus UBA10906. The sequence goes on from CAJBJW010000105.1 coordinate 420, forward strand.
GTATAAGATGAATCAAGCGTTTCATGTTTACCGACACCGAACATCTTCCAGAGATCTTGATGACTGCCATGCTCGATCACTTGCTTCTTCAAATTGACCAGCGCAATTTGACAAGGGTTAGCATCCACACAGTGAACGCTAGCAACATTAGGGTCTAGCGCATAATGCAATGCATTACACCCACCGCTTGCCAATACAAAAATATTACTTTTAGGAGTCAGGTCAAACAAACGCATGTCGATTCGTGGATCTTCCATACATACGTTGTAAACTATTTTTTTGTTAAACAAATAGTTATAAAATTTCTTTTGCAGAAAAGATTTCATATCATGAAATAAAAGAGATTATCGCAAAACAAGCGGCTGCAGATTATTAAAAATAATGAGGCTGTACATATTGTTAATAATCTGCTTCCAGTACGAAGTGAGGTATCAGAGTCACCCCTCTGATCAGTCCTTACTTATTTCCACCCCAAATATCCTCGTAGACTCGATTTTCTTCCCTTAATTTAGCAAATAACCCCTCTCCAAATGCAATTGGAATTGCTTTTCCGATAGTCTCACCATCGCCGCATACATAGACATTCGCGCCATCATTAATTAATTCAGTCAATTCTGCCTTATGACTTTCTATGACATCCTGAACATAGGTCTTAGTCAGGACGCCATCAACAATATTTCGAGAAAACGCCCAGTAAACCTTGATTAATCCTTTGCGTTCTGCCTCTAGCCATTCTTGAGCATATAGCTGGTCGTGTTCAGGCTTACGACAGCCGGCAATCAAAATGCACTTGCCAAGTTGTTGGCCTTGAGCCTGAAGAATGGATCTAGATTGAATAAAAGAACGATATGGCGCAATGCCTGTCCCAGCACCGATCCAAATCATTGGAGTCGCCGAATCTTCAGGCAGTCTAAAGTGAGAAGCTAGGATCCCAACGCGAATGAAATCCCCTGGATTAAGCGACTCAAGATAATTCGAGCAGATCCCCCTAAAAACACCCCGCCCTGAGGCATGTGGCCTCTTCAAAACCCCTACCGTGATACTGAGCTCTTCAGGGTTGACCAAAGGCGATGAGGATATTGAGTAGTAACGCCGCTTTAAAGGGCGCAGAATGTTTAGGGCGATAGAAAACGGAAATTCGGGGTAACCTTTAGACTGAAGAAAGTCGATCAAACTGACTTTCTTATCTCTAATTTGCTCATTAAAAACAGCCTCAGGTAAACCCAAAACCTCTTTTGCGTACTGCTTGAGCTCGCCATCAGCATGCGACTCCATAAACACGAAGTCGCTCCGTTTTAACGTATAGTCCAAGTCAATATAGCGCCTAAACAAATACAGATATGTGATTGGAGAGTTTATCGGCAGCCAACTGGATTGCGGGTCATGCGAATCTATCGATATTAATTCCTCTGAATTCAGACCAAATGCGCGCATGGCTTTAGAGATATTTGGTCCTGAGTTATACGCAAGAACATAGACACAATCCCCAGCCTGATATTTAAACTCTTTCGGAATAGAAAAACTAATCAGTCGGGTGGAACGATCTTCACGCTCAGAATACGTACGCTGAATCAACTCTTTATTTTCAAGCACCTCAAAATATTTCATATCTGAATTTAAAGAGACCATTGCTGCTTGAGGTATTGATGAAATGACATAAGTCGCATGACTTTGGGATGAGGCGGATACATCCACCCCAGTGGACTCCCATAATTGGCTTATCCAGCGATCTAGAAAAACCTGATG
>CAJBJW010000106.1 GCA_903953455.1 uncultured Pseudomonadota bacterium
AGATATTTTGACACTGTTTTAAATGAAGTATAAAAGCCTTTAAACCCGTAGTTGATGAATAAAAGCAAACTAATTATATTTAAAATTAATCGTTTTGAAAATGTGACAAATAGTCGCGCGACAATATGTCTCACCTAAAAAAATATTTAAAATTTTCACTATATTGCCGATTACTCATCAATCGAATATTTGAACTCATTTAAAGAAAAATTATCAATGCCTACTGACAATAAAAAAAATTGTGAATTATGTAAAATTAAAGTCGATGTTGCAGATTTTACATTAGAAACAGCATCAGGATTGAAATCCTTTTGCTGTGCTGGATGTAAGTGTATATATGAAATATTCCGCACGAATAATGATAAAAAATGATGCAATTTTTTTAGACAACACTCATCTACACCGCTAGAAAAAAACTCTCACCTTTCTGTAAAATAATCGACTTAACGTATTTTTATGGATATTTTAAATTGGATATTGTTTAGACGATTCGTCAACGCGTTTTTTTAATTCTTTTCCTGCTCTAAAACGTACAAGATGTTTTGATTTAATTAAGAGGGCCTCACCTGTTTTGGGATTACGTCCCATCATAGTCGATCTCTTATATATAATAAAACTACCAAATCCTCTAATATGTACCTGCCCACCCGCCCCTAACTCGTCCATTAAACGTTGTAGCATTACATTTACTGCTAAGTCAACATTTGAACGTGATAAATTACTTAACTTAGCAATATTATTAATTAATTCTAATTTAGTCATTATCGTGTAAGTCCCATGTATGTATCTGACTGGAAGATAATTTTAATTTCCCATTGATGATCATAGTATTAATTTGATTATATATTCGCTCAGATGCGTCATCACTGTTTAGTTGTTTATGAAGGATTGCTACTGCAGTATCAGGAACGGTAACACTATTAAGAGGAATTCCTATCGCATTCAGCTCTTGACATGCCTGGATTAAGCATTCTTCTGCTTGTTTATCGTTAATCATATTTTTTTATTTTTTTAATTTTTTGATTGTAAATAGGGTAAATTATAAAATTTTTTGATCATTTTACTATTTAAATAAAGCATAAAATAAATTTTATTTTACCGACCCTAATTTAATTTTCATTATTATTACCATCTAAAATTGGTGCATAATTCACCTCGTCACTATGATTAGCATGCGCTTGTTCAAGTTTATTCAAATTCCAATAAAACTGAATTTTTTTAACTAATTGTTCTGACTCTGAATTAATGACTTCATTATTTTGTTTATGACCATTAATCATTATTCTGCCCCCAAACATTTTCAAAATAGATTTAATAAATAGAGATACTTAGGCAAGCAACGGATATTTAAGAACCTTGGAATTCTAAATACCCGTCTTTTTTGTTTTATTGACCTAGCAGCAAGCAATTAGTGATTGTGATTTTCGTCATGATGCTCATGATCGTGCCCGTGCTCTTTATTCTCTTCATGATGCTCATGATCTTTGTGCGCTTCATGCTCTTCATGATGCTCATCATGTTCGTGCTCTTTATGTTCTTCGTGAGTGTTATCGGTGTGTGTTGAATCAGTCATTTTTACGCATCCTCAATTATAATAAACCACAAAATTCTTCTTCAAAAAAAGCAGCATTAATAAATTAATACTGCTTAAAAGTGAGAAGTATAAAAGCTCCGTTGTTTAGAGCAGACCGAAGTCTAAACTAAAAAATCTCATTCTTAAATGTGACAAATAGTCGCGCGACAAAATGACACGCGGCAAAATGTCGCGCGACAATATGCCTCATTTTTAAATTATTAAAATAATCGTAGACTATGATCGTGATTTAGAAACACACTAGCGTTTAATTTTTCAATTTACTTATGTGAGATAACCATGCCACAAATAATTTCAGCTGCTACTAAAAAATTCGATACCAAACCTTTTATAAACAATGTAAAAAAATTTATAAGCGAAGCTATTTTAACTGATACAGGAATGATTACTGTTTTAGCATTGGTCGTTACGTTGACGGGATTAATGTTAATGCAAAGTGCAATGTCTCAATCAGACGAAGCTAAAAGCGTCGCTTGGTATGTATCCAACATTAAAACGGCTCAAATTAAAAATAATGAATGTCATAGAGCCAATAATTCACTCGAATTACAATCTACTCCCGACTGTATCAATGCACTGCATGCCATTGAAATTAGTTTCAAATAATCTTAAAGATAACATAATCTACTAGTAAACCGACTGTATTTTATTTTTAAGATTGAGTTAATGTCCTAAATTCATCATTTTTACCATTCAATCCCCTAAAGAAAACTACCCATTGGCTTATTTTTAATGGGTAGTGTTCTTCAATTTTCATTTAATTTCAAACAACCTCAAGTAATTGTTTAACTATGTGTTAAAACAACCTATTTAACAGCTAAATAATCATCGCTATTCCCCCTATTTTCAATAATTATCGCAATTAAATCAATACAAAATGTCATCATGTTACCCAGTTTATTGAAATTGCGTCACTGAGAAATTCTAAATAACTCTTTTTTTATCGTCAAAAACCAAAAGTTATTCATATCACACACTCGCACTAAAAAAATAGGTCATATCAAGCACTTTATTATTTTTACCTAGTTAAATTACCCCCTTAAAAACATCAAAAATATTCTGAAATATAACAACTAATTTAATAATGGTCTTTATTTTGCTATAGGTATTTTGTGCAGCAAACTAAGAGGTATGCTACACATTGAAGTAATTATTTGAAATTCCACCTATTAATCACTAATAGGGTTTTAAATCAGATTTATCAAATTTTTAGCTATCTCCCATAGTGATTTGATACGTCACAATAGTTTCGAGGATACAAAATGAAAAAAATAATAAATAAAATCGGTTTTCTATGCTTAATGTCACTTAGTGCAGTGAACGTTGCTAATGCTACGGCTACAACCGTAAGATGGGCACCTGTACCCGTTGACTTAGCGAATAAATCAACTCTTCTTGCGCAACGTGGCGCGTATTTGGTTCGCTTAATCAATTGCCAAAACTGCCATAGTACGGTAAGTCAAAAAGTCGGAACTGATGCAGCTAAAGATGGCTGGAACGTTACGCCAGAATATTATTTATCGGGTGGTAAAGTTCAACAAGGTGTAAAAGTGGCAAATTTAACGCCCGATGCACTCGGCAATCCTGCTGGACTTTCATTAAAACAATTTAAAGCGGCAATGAAGCAAGGCGTTTCATCAATTGATTCAAGTAAAAAACTCGTTAGCATGCCTTGGGCAAATTATGCCGAAATGACTGACACAGATGTAAAAGCCATTTACGAATATCTCCGCTCAATTCCCGCTCTTGCAATGGGGCCTGCTACGGCACCAGCAGCGCCAGCTACCGGCACAACAACTGGCACATCAACAACTGGAACAACTACCGGTACAACGACGACTGGTACAACCACCCCTGCTGCAGCTCATTAGTTTTTTATTTTCATAAACTGGAAATTTATTTTTAATTTACAAGGATAAAAACAATGACTACTCGTTTAACCGCAAGTAGTCTTGCCAACCCAATAATAAAATCGGTCAATACCACCTTCTCTGCCCCTAATCCAAAAGTGGTGTCAGATGTTGAAGGACCTTTTTTTATTGCACTTGGCAAGACTTCAAAAGGGGCAATAGCCACCGTTAACTTAAAAAGTATCGGCGATGCTGCTGCAGCTAAAACCACACTGATTCTTGATGGTGTCAGTACGGATTACACTTTTACGACAAAAAGTGGTGCTGTTACCGTATCAACTATCGCTAAAGGTTCACAAAAAGCCATAGCAGTTGCGACGCTTGATTTAACCAATGCGTTTGATACACCATTAATTAAGTTTGCTGACTTAACAGCGAAACTGCATGCTGCTACAGCGAAATCACAAGCAACATTAGTAATTCTTCCATTCCCCACATTCACATTAGCTAACGATACAGGCGTTAGTGCAAATGATGGTATTACCAGTGATGGAACGTTAACCATTTCAAGTCATCCTGGCACGAAGATCTCATATAGCTTAGATGGTAGTGTCAATTATAAAGATCTCAGCGGAAATTATTACTCTGGTGCATCCATTCCACTTGCAGCAGGTAAATATGCCGCTGGAAGCATCAAAATAATTGAGAGTGTTAATGGCTCCGTGAGCAAGGTGACGTCAAATCCCAATGATATTCTTGTGGATCAAACGATCGCAACGCCCACGTACGTTGTTGCTGAAAACAACACTGTTAGCCAAGCCGAAAAGTTAGCTGGCGTCACAATAACCGGTAATGCTGAAACGGGGTCAACAGTCGCGATTTCAATTGATGGCGGAAAAGAGACTTTAGTAAATGTCGTTAACGATTCATGGAACTACAAACTTTCAACAGCGCAACTACAACAAAAAGAGGGCACCATCAAAATTACGGCTACCTCCACCGACAAAGCCGGAAATAAAAGTGTTGCCGTAGTTAAAAATGTAGATGTTTTATCTTCATTTGGAACCATTGCTGAAGACGGCGTGATAAACGCAGAAGAAAAAGCATCTGGTGTGGTGATTACTGGTGATATCAAAGCCGGCTCAAAATCCGTATCCATTCAAATTGATAACGGCACAGCAAAAGCTGCCACTATCAATGCTGATGGCTCTTGGAGTTATGATTTGCTACCCAGTGAAATCACGGGGAGTAATCTGACAATCACAGCCGCTTTCACAGATAAAAACGGTGTTGTTTCAAGCGAAACTAGGGATATCATCATTGACGCGGAGGCCACTGCACCAACCTTTGACTCTATTGCTGAAAACAACACTATTAGCGATGCCGAAAAATCAGAAGGCATGACAATTACCGGCACCACTGAAATAGGGTCAACTGTAGCTATTTCAATTGATGGAGGCATTGAGGCTTTAGCAACTGTTCTTGACGGCGTGTGGAACTACAAAATTCCTTCAGCACAACTAAAAGACGCTAACATCAAAATCACAGCGACAGCAACCGACAAAGCTGGCAATGAAAGCATTCCAGTTCCTACTTTCTTAGCGCCTTTTTTTGGGGCAATAGCTGAAGATGGTGTTATTAACGCTGAGGAAAAAGCCTCGGGGGTTGTCATTACTGGTGATATCAAAACTGGCTCTAAAGCCGTTTCTATACAAATTGACAGTGGCACCGCGAAACCTGCCATTTTAAAAAGTGACGGTTCGTGGAGTTATGATTTGCAACCCAGTGACATTACGGGGAGCAACCTGTCAATCACAGCCACTTTCACAGACAAATACGGTGTTGTTTCAAGGGAAACGAAGGATGTCATCATTGACGCGGAGGCCACTGCGCCCACCATTGACAGTATTGCTGAAGATGGCGTCATTAGTCCTGGAGAAAAACTAGACGGCGTGACGATTACCGGCACAACTGAAATTGGATCAACTGTGGTGGTTGCAATAAATGGAGGCAAAGAAACTTTAGCAACTGTTATCGATGGCGTGTGGAACTACAAACTTCCTGCACTGCAAATGAAAGAAGGTTCTCTCAAAATTACTGCGACCGCTACTGACAAAGCGGGCAATGAAAGTATGCCGACTGCTGAGCAATCTGTCACGATTGAAAAGACAAATGCTGTTTTCGTTGATATTACAGGTACCAATGCAACTGCATACGATGCCGGCAACGCAAAACTGAACTTTTTTGTTAGTGGAGATAACTACATTTACAACATTGTGAATTTTGCCACTGGCGATCAACTTAATTTTCCTGTCGGCAACATCGCAGTCAAAAATGGCAGTGCAACTGACAGAGTAGTTGACCTGCAATATGGAACTTCCGTGTTGCACCTAACGGGGTTGCTTTTAACAGATGCACAAGAGAGTGCCATTATTGATGTGAATACATTCAACAGCGCGTTTGGTGCTGGTTCAATTTTGCAGTAAACATTCTTTCATTAAACAACTTAATTTAAATTTTAA
>CAJBJW010000107.1 GCA_903953455.1 uncultured Pseudomonadota bacterium
CAATCAATTGCTTTATTAACTGATTGAGATTATCGCGTATTTTTATACAGCCGAATTATCGATAAGCATAAAAAAACCCAAACAGTCAAGCTCAGGTTTTTCATGAAGTGCATTATATTGAAAACTTATAGCCTCGAAAAAAATGATTCGAATAATATAAATTGTTCAATATTAACGCCCATGTCCGTTAGCCGTTCGGTGTGCGTCTGTTTTGTTTGTTTGACCAGTAGTATTTTTATTTACTTTACAATCGCAAAGTTGTTCAATTTTATTATTAGCTGCTGAGAGCCTTTCTTGTAGAGATTGAATTTCTTGAGAAACAGCCGCAATTTGCTGAGTATTGTCACTTGCGAAGCTTATCGATGTAAAGCTAGCAAGTACGATTGACGTAAACGCAAGCATGTAAACTATTTTATTTTTAGTAATCATAATGAAATTAATTCTCAATGTTATAGGTTAACCAAAATTGGTAGCGCGAATATTACTAAAGTAAAATACCAAATGAGTCACCCAAATGGTTGATTTTTAATATATTTCTGTATGCGTCATTTGACGTATTGAACCATTAGGTTCATTTACATAGAATGCTCGCGAGTGTTTAAAAAGTGTTTTCATTTCGAATGAAATAAAGGCTCTCATTGTTGAAAGGCGGTGAGGGCTTTTTTATTGCCGATAGTTTTTTGAGGAGTTTATTTAAATTAAAACGAAAAGAGTAACTTTTCATATTACGGTAACCAAATGGATATATATTCTCAAATTGTTTGCAATCACAGCCTATTTGAATTTAATAAGTCATATGACGTATTGAATCAACGTTCGAATTTATAGAAAATTTCTCCAAAATTTTGAGCACAATTAAGATTGATATTAAAAATAGTGGAGCGTATAAAATGACAAAAAAAATCATGCTTAGTCTATTAATCCTATGTTCACAATCCGCTTCAGCTCAGTATTACGCAGAAGGCGAAATTATGGGGTATGTTCATAGCGGCATTGGAAAAATACTACCTGCATTTTCTAAAGAAACAATTCCTCAAAAAATACATGGAGTGAAGCATCATGATGGGAAAATATATAAAGTAAAACGCGTTTATTCCGATTCAACTGTGACAGTAACAGCCACAAACGAATGTCTTGTTCGACCAACAGAAGATGATCCTATTTATTTAGGTCGGACGGTTGATGGCGGTCTTGACGAACTAAAAGTTATCTACTTGAAATTTAGATGCACAAGACAGAGTGGATAAATACTAAGAAGATGTAGGCTCTGATAATTTTACAATGATGAAAGCGTTACGACCGTAACGCTTGAGTAAAAAAACTGAGATGTAATGCAATAATCGAAAGCCCAGAATTTACGCCCTTGGTACATTTGATAGCGTTTTTTGTTCTCGATTATCATTATACTTTTAAAATTGACGCGCCTTTTCAATCATTTTGCTGGTCGATTGCCCTTCAACAAAATCTAAAATTTTCACTTCTCCGCCATTTGCAATGACTGCCGCGCCACCCACAACCTCTTCAGGTTTATAGTCGCCACCTTTCACAATCACATCCGGCAATAAAGCATGGTAAAGACGCTCAGGCGTTTCTTCGCTAAACGACACGACCCAATCGACACATTCAAGCGCTGCTAATACAGCCATGCGCTCTTGCAGGCCGTTAATGGGACGTGAATCCCCTTTGAGCAATTTGACCGACTCATCTGAATTGACTGCGACACATAATCGATCACCGAGCTTTCTGGCTTGCTGTAAATAAGTAATATGCCCAATATGCAGTAAATCAAAACAGCCATTCGTCATAATCACTTTTTCACCACGTGCTTTGGCTCGCTCCAAACACTTTGCAAATTCATCTTCGCTGACAACACCAAACAGTGCATCACGATGTGTGTGCATTTCACGACTCAGCTCAAGGACGGACACCGTCGAAGTACCTACTTTGCCGACAACAATACCCGCCGCCAAATTCGCGAGCATCATCGCATCACGTAGCGCCAAATTAACCGCAAGGCCTAGCGCCATCACAGCAATTACCGTATCGCCCGCACCAGTGACATCGAAAACCTCTTTCGCCTGCGCTGGCAATGAATGTGTCGAGTTGACATCAATTAGACTCATACCCGCTTCACCGCGCGTGAGCAATAAATTGTCAATGGTATGTTGTGCTAATAAATCGCGTCCCTTTTGCATTAACGTCAATTCATCATGACAAGCCCCCATCACCGCAAAAAATTCCGATAAATTGGGCGTAATCAAATTCGCTTGTGCGTAACGTCGATAATCAGCGCCTTTGGGATCGACGAGTGTTTTTAATCCGGCTTTTTTAGCGAGCGAAATATAATCGGCCACATCCGCTAACGTACCTTTACCGTAATCCGAAAACACCACCACATCATGCGTCGCTAAATTGGCTTGCAGACAGGCTTGTAAATCATGTGAATTGAGAGTGAGTGGTGTTTCTTCAAAATCGACACGCAACAATTGTTGATGTTGCGCCATGACGCGCAATTTACAAATGGTTTGTGCATTGTCATCCATCACAAAATCACACGTCACGCCTTCATCGCGAAGTAACGCCTGCAAACGCTTTCCATCCGCATCATTGCCTATCGCGCCAATTAAGGTGACGTTGCCGCCTAGTTTAGCGATATTTAACGCCACATTTGCCGCGCCACCCACACGCTCTTCAATACGATTCACTTTGACCACCGGCACGGGCGCTTCAGGTGAAATTCGTGCCGCTTGACCAGACCAATAGCGATCAAGCATGACATCCCCGACGACTAAAATACGCGCGGCTTTAAAATCAGGCAAATTAGCTAACATCACTACTTCCTTCAACGACACCACACCAGTAATGCCCAATCAAAATATGGGCTTCTTGAATACG
>CAJBJW010000108.1 GCA_903953455.1 uncultured Pseudomonadota bacterium
ATGGATATTCGCCGAACAGAAAATCAATTACGAACAATTCAGGCATGGGAATATGTATACGGACTTGAGACTTGGGCAATTAAGCAACTTAACATTGATGTGACAAATAACATCTACGATGATTTAACTGATAAATGGAATAAACCCTTGACCTCAAAGCCAATTCCAGAAGGGAATATTCAAGCTGAAATTGTCGATCTACAAGGTCGAATTAATTTAAATAATTTACTCATTGACGGCGAAGCCAGTGAAGAAGATATCCTTCGATTAAAGCGATTATTGATTATTTTAAAAATAAATACGGATCTAGTGGATGTCATGCTGGATTGGATAGATGCCGATATGGAATTAAGAACACCTAATAGCGCTGAAGACGAAACGTATAGCAAATTTATCCCCCCTTATCGAAGTGCTAATGTTGCATTTTCAGACGTGAGCGAGTTATTGCGCCTTAAAGGGATGACACTTAAAGATTATAAAAAATTACTCCCGTATATCTATGTTGCTAATGAACGAACCCCTATTAATATTAATACCGCAAGTGCTGTGGTTCTGAGAACTTTTGCTCCTGATATAACAAAAAATCAAGCAGAATCTTTATATAACGCGAGTGGTAAGCCGTTTAAAGAAATTGAAGAATTCTTAAAAGATGAGGCTATGGAAGGTATTGTTATTAACAAAGAAAGTATCAGTGTTGCCAGTCATCATTTTTTATTATCAGGACAAATCGACATGGGGAAAAATGTTTTGATATTTGACTCACAGTTAAATCGTAATGATTTGGGTGAGGTGAAAGTGGTTAAGCGCTTACGCAAAGGGGTTAATGAATGACAAAAAAAATTATCGTAAGATGGCTTAAACAAAATGATACAACGTTGCAATGGCTGATAGTAGATGACACGCAACCAAGTAAGTTGCAGCAAGGAACACTGCAAGACCTCGCGAAAAGTGCTGAAAACCAGTCCGTTACCTTGTTATTGCCTGCATCAGAGGTGTTGCTATTGGGTTTAGCACTGCCAGTTAAAAGTAATAGTCAAATTAAAAAAGCATTGCCCTTCGCATTAGAGGATTTATTGGTTGATGAAGTTGAAACGTATCATAGTGTTTGGCATAAACAACCTGATGGTAAAGTTTATGTGGCATTGACAAATCATGACAAATTTAAAGTCTGCTTAGCAAGTTTTGAAAATGCCGGCATTACACTTGATAGTGTTTACCCTGAAAGTCTATGTTTGCCTTATCAAGAACACAGTTGCACTTTAGTTATCGATGGGCAACAAGCCATTTTACGACATAACAAATTCTTGGGCGCTGGTTTTGATCGTGACATGCTGCCTATAATTTTAGACAAGGTATTAGTGGAAAACTCAGCGCTTAACACTATCAATAGTTGGTCAGTTGATGCGTTAAGTCTGGATATTCAAGAACATACTATCGACATATATCATCATAAAGTTGATTCAATTTTACCCTTTTTAGCTACAGGCGTTGCAACACTCGATAGTGCTTGCAACTTATTGTCAGGAAGTTTTGAGAAACAAAATAAATCGGCGTGGCAGGGTAAAAAATGGCTACCTTCCATTGGGCTTATCGTTTTCACAGCTTTGCTACAAATGGGGTTTCTTGTTTACAACTACAGTCAAAAAAAATCTGAACTAGCCGTATTGGAAACGCAGACTCAGAATTTATTCAAACAAACGTTTCCTGATGTAAAGCGCATAGTAAATATCAAAGTGCAGGCAGATCAAGCATTAATGGAGCTTAGAAAAAATACGAACAGCAAGGGAAGTTCGTTCATGAGTTTATTATATGAAACGGGTGAGGTTCTGAATGCTAATGTGGGCTATAAACTCAAACAGCTCGATTTTCTAAATGATCAGCTTCAAATTCAATTAACTATTCCTGATATTAGTCAGGTTGACCAAATTAAGCAGCAACTAGAAGCAAGTCAGCAGTTGTTAGTCAAAATAAAATCTGAAGAAGCCAATCAAGATGGCGTAGAGGTGCATTTTGAAATTAAACATAAATAATTACTTAAAACAATTTGCTGGATTGTCTCCTAGAGAGCGTTTTTTATCTGTTTTAGCAACGGTACTTGTGTTGTTTTATGGCGTTTATCTCTTCGTTGTCGCACCGATATTGGCGGATAACATAGTACTGGAGCAAAAAATAAAAGCGCAGCAACAGGCTTATCAATATCTCAATAATATTAGTACAGAAGTAATCCGGCTTCGTAATCAGCAACCCAAAATGGATAATGATGAACAGCGGCTGTCCTTGATGGCAATTATTGATGCGAGTAGTGCGGAGAAAGACATGAAGTCCTGTATCAAACGTATGATTCCAGATGAAACCGACACAGTCACCTTATGGCTGGAGAATTGCTCTTTTGATCGGTTCATAGAGTGGATGGCGGTATTAGAAGCCGAGCAGGGTATTAGTGTCAATCAAATCTCGGTGGAAGCTGAGCAGGTAAACAAAGACAAAGTAAGTATCAAAGTCATGTTGAGTCATTAAATTGTAATCAAATTGTCATCTTAATGTAGTCAAAATGACTTATTTAGAATGAATAATGGAGTTATGTTGAGTGATTTTGTTGCATTTATTAACTGCATAGCAGGTAGTTAAATGTTCACTCCGTCACAGAAAAATAGTCTAGTTATTATTTATCACATAATGTTTTAGCTTATTTTAAATGCGTTACTTACTTTTCTTTTTAAGAGATACAAAATGAAAAAATTATTATTGATGACAGCCATTACAGCTGCAATATTTGCAGTTGATGCATCTGCTTCACTTACTGAATTACCCACTATTGCAGGTAGCAGTCCATTAAAAGTCGATTTTTCTACTAAAACAGGCGTTCAGAATGTAGCAAACGTCCCTTTACCTAATAATCTTTATGTAGCCGGATCTTCAGCAGCTAGAGGCTTTTTAGAAAGAACAGCTGAAGCTTATGCTAAGCCTGGTAGTGTCATTTATAAATATCAAAATACAGGTGCCTCTGCCAACATATTTACTTATGTCTTCACTGCAGGAGATACTGCAGTGGCCAACGGTTTAGTAAAAGACCAAACGTATGTCATTCATTACAGAACCAGAGACGGTTCAATCACAGCGCCTTTAATTTCCTCTTTTCCAACACCTGACAAAGCAGTAGGTGTCACGTTTAACTCATTGGAAGACTTTGCGGCAAATGCAGCTAACTATACTTGTGGTTCACAATCGGCACTTACGGCTACTGCTCCACTTTTGGTGACTTGTAAAGGAACAACACCTGAAAAATTGGTTGTAGCTCCGGCTAATGCAACAGGTGCTGCTGGTAAACCTAGTGTTCTTGCCCTATCTGATGTAGACGCGGCTCAATTTGTGTCTTCATTAAATGGCGCGAATGTGGCTAACGGTTTACCAAAAAAAGCATTGACTATGGGATCCACAGCTTTTGCTGCACAAGTATTTGGTATTGGGGTTAATTTAAAATTGCGTAACGCGATGCAAAATGCACAAATTGCGTCTGGTACATTGCCGGCTAGTTGTGCTGGTGATGATACGGAAGCATGTATGCCTGGATTTACGACTGCGCAAATTACGTCAATATTTGCATCAGGTCGCTTTAATGATTGGACTAACTTGTCTTACGGTACAGGTAATTTAGTATCAGCAAATCCAGGAAAAACACCTAAAAATACTGCTGTGCATATTTGTTCTAGAACCGCAGGTTCAGGTACTTTAGCCACATTTCAAACCGTGTTTGAAAATGCGCCGTGCACCGTAAATGAAGCTATTCAAGCTGCGGTTTCTAAAACGATTTTTCCTCTGCAATCATCTGTTCTTGGAGAGGAAAAACCCAATGCAACTGCAAAAGTGTATCATTCAATTGAATCTTCAGGCGATGTTGAAAACTGTTTGGCTTCTTTAGATGGCTTTGATGTGGCTAAAAAAGCAGCGTCTACGACTGGCATCGTCGGAAATGGTAACTTCGGAGCAGGAACTACTCCACCTCTTGTCCTCTCTCCAGCAACGTCTGGAGAAGATTTCCGTTGGGCAGTGGGGATATTTAACGCAGATAGAAATGCGACTAATGCCTTGCCTTTCCGTTTTATTAAAATTGATGGTTATTCGCCTTCTTTAATTAATACAGCGAATGGTAAATATAAATTCTGGTCTGAATTGTCGTATATCACCCCAACTCCAACAACAAAGCTTTCATTAACGGCTCAAGCTTTTGTAAATGGCATGTCTAAACCTGAAATTATTGCTAAAAGTAACCTAAAGACAGCTAGTTGGGATAAGACTGCTGCCACTGCATCAGGTTATATGGCAACAGCAGCTAGAGCAATTTCAGGTGCAAAAGCATTTAACCCTGCGTTGCCAGTCATGCCATTTACACATTCAAATGGTGGCAATTCAGTTGGTTCAGTTAACCATTGCCGTGCTCCAGCTATTTTAAATGGTAATGTGATGTTACCAGGTTTGAACTAATACCGTTTAGTTTAAATTACTATTTCTAAATAGTTAATTAGAAAAATCAGTCGC
>CAJBJW010000109.1 GCA_903953455.1 uncultured Pseudomonadota bacterium
ATCAATCACGTCAGCCACAACAGCCGAACCCGTAGGCTCTGCACCAGCGCCCGCGCCGTAATAAAGTGTTGCACCGACGGCGTCGCCTTTGACAAGTACCGCATTCATGACACCATTCACATTGGCAATTAAACGACGCTCTGGTATCAATGTCGGATGCACACGCAATTCAATGCCTTTTGCGGTTTTACGCGCAATGCCTAAACTTTTAATTCGATATCCAAGCTGCTCAGCGTATTCAACATCCGTGCGCGTAATTTGGGTAATGCCCTCGGTGTACACTTTATCGAATTGCAACGGAATACCAAACGCAATCGATGCTAAAATGGTCAATTTATGTCCTGCATCAATGCCTTCAACGTCAAAAGTAGGATCGGCTTCAGCGTAACCGAGCACTTGTGCCTCAGCTAAAACGTCTGCAAAATCACGGCCTTTATCACGCATTTCGGTCAAAATAAAATTGCCCGTGCCATTTATAATACCCGCGAGCCATTCAATTTGATTACCGCTCAAGCCTTCACGAATCGCTTTGATAATCGGAATACCGCCCGCAACAGCCGCTTCAAACGCGACAATCACGCCTTTTTCGCTCGCTTTAGCAAAGATTTCATTGCCGTGAAGTGCAATCAATGACTTGTTTGCCGTCACAACGTGCTTGCCATTTTCAATGGCTTGCATCACCATATCTTTAACAATTCCCGCGCCACCGATGGTTTCGATAATAATATCAATGTCAGGGTCGTTAATAATGTCAAAACCATTCGTGGTCATCGCAATTTTTGACGTATCGCAAAGACGTGGCTTCGATAAATCACTCGCAGACGCACGGGTGATGACAATTTCACGCCCCGCGCGACGCGCAATTTCAGCCGCATTGCGTTGCAGAACAACCGCAGCGCCACCGCCAACAGTGCCGAGTCCTAAAATCCCTATTTTTACAGGTTTCATTGTCATACCTAAATCAATCCATCTTTTTTAAACATCGCCTTAATGCCACGAATAGCTTGGCGCGTGCGGTTTTCATTTTCAATTAATCCAAAGCGAACATGATCGTCACCATATTGACCAAAGCCAATACCCGGCGCAACCGCTACTTTGGCGTCGAGCAATAATTTCTTACAAAATTCAAGTGAACCCATTTCTAAATACGCGTCGGGAATTTTTGCCCAAACAAACATGGTAGCTTTAGGTTTTTCCACTTTCCACCCTGTTGCATTTAAACCTTCGCACAACACATCACGGCGTCTTTGATACATATCGGAAATTTCTTTCACGCATTCTTGTGGCCCTTCTAAAGCAGCAATAGCGGCAATTTGAATTGGCGCAAATGTACCGTAATCTAAATACGATTTAATTCTCGACAACGCTCCCACTAACTCTTTATTGCCACACATAAAACCAACGCGCCATCCGGGCATATTGTAGCTTTTTGATAATGTAAAGAACTCAACTGCAATCTCTTTCGCACCTTCCACTTCTAAAATCGATGGTGCAACGTAACCATCAAACGCAATATCCGCATACGCTAAATCGTGAACGACCCAAATTTTGTGTTCTTTGGCAATCGCAATAATTTTTTCAAAAAACTCTAATTCCACGCATTCACTTGTCGGATTACCTGGGAAATTAAGAATGAGCATTTTGGGTTTTGGGTAACAATTATTGATGGCGCTAATTAACTCTTCAAAAAAATTGCTACCTTCAATTAACGGAACATGACGCACATCCGCGCCAGCAATAACCACACCATAAGGATGAATTGGGTAAGCTGGATTTGGCACCAGAACGACATCACCGGGGCCTAAAGTGGCTAATGCTAAATGCGCTAAACCTTCTTTTGATCCAATCGTTACAATCGCTTCAGTTTCAGGATCAATATCCACATCAAAACGGGTTTTATACCAGTTTGAAATGGCGCGACGCAAACGCGGAATGCCGCGCGATACAGAATAGCGATGCGTGTCAGGGCGACTGACCGCTTCAATTAATTTATCCACAATATGCTGCGGGGTTGGCTGATCGGGATTTCCCATGCCAAAATCAATAATATCTTCACCTGCCGCACGGGCTTTTGCTTTTAAGTCATTGACAATGTTAAAAACGTAAGGGGGTAAGCGACTAATTCTAGAAAATTCGTTCATCAATAACTCTTAAGTAATCAGGTAATTAAAGTGGTTTAAATTACTGTTATATAAATAATCTGTCAATGTTACAAATAAACATTAACAACTTAAATTGACACGTTTTAAATGTTTAAAAGCAAATGCGCTGGCGATTCTAAACATTCTTTAATCGTGACTAAAAATTGCACCGCATCACGTCCATCAATTAAACGATGATCGTATGACAATGCTAAATACATGATTGGGCGAATCACAATTTGCCCATTTTCAACAACAGCACGCTCCTTAATAGCGTGCATCCCTAAAATAGCGGATTGCGGTGGATTTAAAATAGGCGTTGAAAGCATTGAGCCAAAAATTCCACCATTCGTAATCGTAAACGTGCCGCCTTTTAAATCATCATAACTTAAACGACCACTACGCGTTTTTTCGCCAAACTCAACAATACTTTGCTCAATTCCGGCAAAGTCGAGTTGATCCGCATCACGCAATACAGGGACAATTAATCCTTTTTCGGTACTAACCGCAATACCAATATCATAATAACCATGATAAATAATGTCATTTTCATCAATTGATGCGTTAATTACAGGAAAACGCTTAAGCGCTTCAATTGATGCCTTGACAAAAAACGACATAAAACCCAATTTTACCGAATGCTTTTGCTCAAAACGGGTTTTATATTGATTACGCAAATCCATCACATTTTGCATATTCACTTCGTTAAATGTCGTCAACATGGCGGCATTTTGTTGTGCTTGCAATAATCGTTCCGCTACTTTTGCACGCAAACGTGTCATGGGTACACGCTGTTCTGGGCGTAAATTAATAGCAGGCGTTGTTAATTCAATTTCATTAATTGGCTCTTCTATAACGGGTTGCTTTGGCACAATCACTTGTGCTTCTTGCAATGTACGTTGCTGAATATAATTAGAAACATCGAGTTTTGTTAAACGCCCATCTTTTCCCGTACCGGCGATATCCGCTGCATTTAACTCGTGTTCACGCAACAAACGTCGAATTGATGGCGTCAATGGATTATCCAGGTCATCATTATCATCCAAAACGGGCGAAATTTCGACGCCAACATCACTCGGTTTTAATATTGCAAGCACATCACCGCCCAAAACAATGGCGCCATCTTGCTTAAGAATTTCCTGCAAAATACCCGATTCAGGCGCAACCACTTCTAAAGTGACTTTATCTGTTTCCAAGTCAACCAGACTGTCATTTTTGATGACGCTATCACCCACTTTTTTATGCCATGCAACCAACGTTGCATCGCTTACCGATTCGGGAAGATGCGGCACGAGAATTTTTAACGTCATAACATTCCTACCTTGACTTTAGACAAATTGAGATAAATTCACTATTTTTTTGTAAAGTTTACCGTATTCCACGTTCCATGATAACGCCTACATCAATATTTGCGCCCACAGCCCCTTTTTTGTTGACTGTCAATTTTACCCATGAAACGTGAAATTCTTGTTGAATAATCGCAATCATCTGTGCGGCCAATTTTTCAATTAAGAAAAATTCACTTTGTGATACAAACGCTACTAATCTATCGTAAACCGTCTTGTAATCAAGCGCCTCTTCAATGGCATCACTTTGCCCTGCTCGGCTACAATCAAACGCCATTTCAATATCAAAAATAAGTGTTTGTTTTGCCGTGCGTTCCCAGTCAAAAATACCGATAAGCGTGTCGATATGCAGATTGCGTAAAAAAATGATGTCTGTCATATTTTATCTTTTTCCCATTATGATGTAGCATTTAAAAATGACGTAAGTATCGCTGTAAAACTAGCCTACTTACAAGTATTCACATGTTTAGTTAAGGTGCAACATGATTTTAGGATTTATCATCCCACTCGCGTATTTAATTGGCTCTATCTCGAGCGCCATTATTGTTTGCAAATTGATGAACTTGCCCGACCCGCGTGAACAAGGTTCAGGCAATCCAGGTGCGACAAACGTCATGCGAATTGGCGGTAAAAAAGCGGCTGCCATCACATTAGGCGGTGATTTGCTTAAAGGCTTTTTACCTGTTGTTGCTACCAGTCTACTCGGTGCGCCCTCGCCTTTAGTAGCTTTTGCGGGCATTGCTGCTTTTATGGGTCATCTGTACCCTATTTTCTTTGGGTTTAAAGGCGGTAAAGGCGTTGCAACTTCTCTTGGTGTCTTACTTGGCTTCTCTGTATTTTCTGGCGCAGCATTTGCGATAACTTGGTATCTTGTTTACAAAATCGGCAAAATCTCATCACTGTCAGCCTTAGTTGCGTCGAGTTTATCGCCTATTTATACTTGGTTTTTAACGGAAGATCCTGTATTAACCGTTGCCGCTTTGATCATGACGATTTTCTTGTTATGGCGGCACGAAAGTAATATTCGTCGCTTACTTGCCCGCGAAGAAAACTAAATTGCCGCTAACTGCTTGAGCAATGCAAGACGCAGTTCATCAAGTTGTTGTAATTCGGTAATGGGTTGCTGGTCAGCGTTGGTGATATAGAACATATCTTCAACGCGACTGCCAATTGTCGTAATTTTCGCGTTATGCAAATAAATATGCTGTTGCACAAAAGCTTGTCCAATTTTCGATAACAAACCTGCATGATCAGTTGTAATCAATTCAATTAACGTATATCGATTAAGCGGATCAATGTGAAAATTAATCACGGTATTAATGGGAAAATGTTTCGCTTGTCGAGATTGACGATGAATATTTTTCATTTTCGCCACTTTATTTTGCAATAAATTTTGACGCAGTGACTTGCAAATATGAACTTCTCTATATAAATCATCAATTGGCTCACCAGATTGTTCAAGCACTAAAAAACTATTGAGAACATAACCATCAAGCGTGGTCATAATTCGCGCATCTAAAATGGTTAAACCCAGTTGATCAAGTGTAACGGTACTTAATGAAAAAATAGCACCTTCATTTTTCGTATAAATAAACACTTCCGCACTGCCACGTTGCGTTTGCGGACGCAGCAGAACAAGAGGTAGCTCAGATTCTTTTGATGCAGCAATTGCAATAGTGTGCCAGGCAATTTCATCCGAAGAATAGCGCAAAAAATAATCATCACTCACATGTTGCCACGCATGATTGATTGACTCATCAATCATGCCTAATTTAAGCAATTCTGTTTTCGCTTCTTGTTTATTCTCAAATAATCTATCCGCTAAAGCCGCAGGATTTGGAAGTCCCTTGCGAATAACTGTATAGGTTTCAGAATACAATTCTTTGAGTAATGCATCTTTCCATGAATTCCAAAGTTCAGGATTCGTCGCCCGAATATCAGCGACAGTGAGCAAATATAAGTAATTTAAATACTCAGTGCTGCCAATTTTCTGAGCAAACTCAAGTATCACATCAGGATCGCTAATATCTTTGCGTTGCGCTGTCATTGACATGACAAGATGATTACGCACAAGCCACGCAACTAAATTACAATCATGTCGCGGCAATCCATGCTGCAAACAAAAATCCCGTGCAATCGATTCACCTAGTTGCGAATGATCCCCTTTCAGCCCTTTGGCTATATCATGAAACAATGCTGCCAAATAAAGCACTTCAGGCTTGTCAATTCGCTCAAAAATTTCATTACAAAATGGTAATTCTTCACGATGTTTTTCAATCGTAAATCGCCGTAAATTGCGAATGACAAATAACGTATGCTCATCAACCGTATAAATATGAAATAAATCATATTGCATGCGAGAAACAATATTGGCAAAACTTGGAATATAAGCAGCTAGGACACCATAGCGATTCATTCTACGAAGTTGGTTTGTAATGCCGCTTTGCTGTCTAAATGCCTCGATAAATAAACGATTTGCTTCTTTATTTGCACGAAAACTTTCATCAATCAAATAAAGATTTTTGCGAATAAGTCGCAGCGTTGTCGCACGAACACCTTTAATCTGCCGCTGCTCTAAAATGAGAAATAATTCCAATAATGCCAATGGATTTTGCTCAAATACCTGTGCATTTACCGCTTCTAAATAGCCGTTAATGACCGAAAAATCGGCATTTAAGCGCGTGACATCATTGCTAACACGCGGAATAAAACGCTCGTTAAAAAGCTGCAACAATATTTCATTTAATCGTTCAAGCCCTGAAACTGTTTTAAAATAAAACTGCATAAAACATTCCACATCTTGATTATAGCCCTGATTTTCACTTTTAAATCCAAACTGCTCAGCTAAATCACGTTGATAATCAAACACAAGACGGTCTTCTGCTCGATTTGTGAGCAGATGAAGCGCATAACGAATACGCCATAAAACACTCAGCAAAGTCACTAATTCAGCATATTCTTCTTCAGGCAAAAAATCGTATTTGATCAACTCTTTTAATGTTGCGGCATTATAGTGGCGCTTAAATACCCATGCGATAACTTGCCTATCACGCAAACCACCTGGCCCTTCTTTGATATTAGGCTCTAAATTGTAAGCAGTATCATGATATTTTGCGTATCGTGTTTGCTGCTCTTGCATCTTTGCCGCAAAAAATTCATCTGACGGCCAAATTTTATCCGGCGCGGTTTCTTGTTTGACTTCTTTAAGTAAATGCGCACTTCCACCAATTAATCGTATTTCAAGCAAACTGGTCATAATCGTTTGGTCATTGGTCGCAATGTCAACACATTGTGCGACGGTTCGCACGCTATAGCCGAGTTTTAAACCAATATCCCAAAGAAACGTAAAAAAAGCACTTAATCCTGCCTGATACTCATCGATTTCATCAACAGACAAAACAACTAAAATATCAATATCTGAATAGGGGAACATTTCTTGCCGGCCATAACCACCGACGGCACAAAGTGCCATCATTTTTGCCTGTTCACCCAAAAAATGTTGCCAACAACAATGCAGAACACTATCAATAAAATCCGATTTTTCGCGCAACAGTTTAGAAACAGATTGCTGTGGATTAAATTTTTCACGCAACTCAATATCTTTTGCTTTGATTAAATTTTTAAACGTACGCAATACATTTTCTTGCTCAAATAAAGCGATATCGAGTTTAGTTGTCATAAAAAATTAGCGCTCTGATTGGCGTAGTGTAAGGATTTCATAACCCGTTTCTGTGACGAGTACGGTATGCTCATATTGCGCAGACAAACTGTGATCTTTTGTCACTTCTGTCCAGCCGTCACCTAGTGATTTTGTGGCGTATTTACCCAGATTTATCATCGGCTCAACGGTAATAATCATTCCGGCTTCAAGCACAAGTCCCTCACCTGCATTACCGTAATGCAGAACTTGGGGCTCTTCATGAAAATCTTTGCCAATTCCATGCCCACAAAAATTACGAACAACCGAATAACGATTACCTTCAGCATGTAGTTGAATCGCTTCACCAATATCGCCAAGTGTAGCGCCTGCTTTGATTTGCTCGATACCGAGAAATAATGCTTCTTGTGTAATTTTACAAAGTCGCTGCGCATGAGGTGCTACATCACCTACGCAAAACATCATACTTGTGTCGCCATGATAACCATCTTTTAAAACAGTGATATCGATATTGATAATATCACCTGATTTCAGTTTTTTCTCGCTAGGAATACCGTGGCAAACTTGATGATTAATTGAGGTACAAATAGATTTTGGAAAGCCACGGTAATTGAGTGGGGAAGGAATCGCATCTTGAACATCCACGATATAATTATGACAAAGATCATTGAGATAATTCGTGGTAACGCCTGCAACCACATAAGGCGCAATCATATCTAGTACATCCGCGGCAAGACGACCTGAAACGCGCATTTTTTCAATTTCAGCAGGGGTTTTGATAATAATACTCATAAAATTTTTCAAATGTTTAAGATGTGGAAAAGCGACGAAATGACCTGTGTTTGGTGTAAAAAATCATAAAATACTATTTTTCACTTTAAACACATGCAACGCCGAAAAGAGAATTCTAACAGAGCCACCTTGTTGTAAAAAGCGAATCATGATATAAATCGTCATTCATTTTAATGATAATCCTCACGTTTATCGTCACGTTTAAAAGGGTGCCTTGTTATTTATCATAGGTTTTTTAAACGGGGTAAACGGTGGCGTAACCCAATGGGACAGCCGGTCCCAATCAATTTAGGAGAAATAAATGGCAGCTGTAACTATGCGTCAAATGCTCGAATCGGGCGTACATTTTGGTCACCAAACACGTTATTGGAACCCCAAAATGGCTAACTACCTTTTCGGCGCAAGAAGCAAAATCCACATCATCGATCTGGATAAAACGCTTCCTTTGTTCAATGACGCAATGAACTATTTAGGTCAAATGGCCGCAAACAAAGGCACTATTTTATTTGTTGGCACCAAAAAAGCAGCCCGTAAAGTGGTCGCAGAGCAAGCTGCATTATGCGGTATGCCCTACGTTAACCACCGCTGGCTAGGTGGTATGTTAACAAATTTCAAAACTATCAAAAAATCGATTGCTCGTTTGAAAGAACTTGAAGCAATGAAAGAAGATGGCACACTCTACCAACGTTTTGGCAAAAAAGAAGCGCTTGGCATGGAACGTGAGTTGGAAAAATTAGACCGCAGTTTGGGCGGCATTAAAGACATGAAAGGCATTCCTGATGTGATTTTTGTTTTAGATGTTGGCTATGAAAAAAATGCGATTAGCGAAGCGAAAAAATTAGGTATTCCTGTTGTTGGAATCGTGGATTCAAATAACTCACCTGATGAAATCGACTATGTTATTCCAGGTAACGACGACTCCATTCGCGCTATTAAATTATATTGCGAAAGCGCAGCCGCTGCGGTATTAGAAGCAAAAACTGCCGTACTCGATTTTTCTGCTAAAAAATCCGATGACGATTTTGTTGAAGAAGCCGCAAACGTTAAATAAAATCCTACTCAGCATTTCCTTTGGGAAAACTGAAAAGATAAAGTAAAACAAGAACGCCTCCTTTTGGGGGCGTTTTTACAGTAAATAGCAGCAATCGAGAGAGAAAAATGACTATAGAAATTAATGCATCAATGGTGAAAGAATTACGCGAACGGACTGGCTCAGGCATGATGGAATGCAAAAGAGCATTAGTTGACGCGCAAGGCGACATGGAATTAGCAATTGAAAACATGCGCAAAGCAGGTCTTGCAAAAGCAGATAAAAAATCAAATACGATCGCAGCAGAAGGCATTATTGGTGTAAAAGTGAGCGATTGCGGCAAAAACGTTGCCATTGTTGACGTCAATTGCCAAACTGATTTCGTTGCAAAAGCGGAAGATTTTGTTGGTTTTGTAAACAGTGTTGCACACGCATTATTAAACAATGACGGCATTGAAAATGAAGAGCAACTGCTTGCTATGCCTTTAGAAGACGGTATTACCGTCGATGAAATTCGTCGTGGCTTAATTTCAAAATTAGGTGAAAACATCGTTATTCGTCGTTTTGAAAAATACAAAACGAATGGCGGCACAGCATGTTACTTACACGGTACCAAAATTGGTGTTATCGTAGAATTAGCGGCAAACGATGCTGAATTAGGTAAAGATGTTGCTATGCACATCGCCGCATCTAAACCAACATGCGTGTCAGAAGATCAAGTCTCTGCTGACCTCATCGAAAAAGAAAAAGAAATTTTCACCGCTCAAGCTGCTGAAAGCGGAAAACCTGCTGACATCATCGCTAAAATGGTTGAAGGTCGTATTAGTAAATTCCTCGCGGAAGTCACACTAAACGGTCAAGCATTTATTAAAGATGACAAAGTCACCGTCGGGAAATTAGCCGACTCTAAAGGCAATAAAGTGATTCGTTTTAGCCGTTTTGAAGTTGGCGAAGGCATTGAGAAAAAAGAAGAAAACTTTGCTGAAGAAGTAATGGCGCAAGTTAATTCAATGAAATAATGCACCCTGCGTAGAGGTGATTGCTAAAATTACCTCTACAACCCAACCTTTCACCAGAGAAATCATGACTAATCTAATTTGCAAAAGAATTTTATTAAAGTTAAGCGGTGAAGCGTTAATGAATTCATCGAGTGGCAGTAGTATTGACGCAACCATTGTGAAACGTCTCGCCACTGAAATCAAAGAATTATGTGATGCAGGCATTGAAGTTGGCCTCGTCATTGGTGGTGGTAACATTGTTCGTGGCGCGCAAACTGCCGGTGAGGGGTTAAATCGCGTCACAGGTGATCAAATGGGCATGCTGGCAACGGTCATTAATGCACTTGCGATGCAAGATGCACTTGAACATTTAGGGCAACCTGTTCGCGTAATGTCTGCGATCAAAATAAACCAAGTCTGCGAAGATTATATTCGCCGTCGAGCGGTACGCCATTTAGAAAAAGGACGTGTTGTCATTTTTGCAGCTGGCACTGGAAATCCATTTTTTACCACTGATTCTGCCGCCAGTTTACGTGCTATTGAAATCAATGCTCAATTGATGATTAAAGCCACAAAGGTTGAAGGCGTCTATTCTGCTGACCCACAAAAAGATCCAAACGCAAAGTTTTATTCCCGTCTCACCTACGACGAGGCCCTAGATCAACGTTTAAACGTCATGGATACTACCGCACTGGTTTTATGTCGTGATAATAACGTGCCTATGCGCGTGATGAACGTTTTTGAGCAAGGTGCAATAATGAAACTCATGACAGGACATGATATAGGTTCACTTATTGAACGAGGACAAAATTAAATGATTAGCGATATTCAACAAGATGCGTCTACTCGCATGGGAAAAAGTATTGAAGCTCTAAAACAAGAGTTTTCTAAAATTCGTACTGGTCGCGCACACCCAAGTTTGCTTGATCAAGTAATGGTATCTTATTACGGAACGGATTCTACCGTATCACAAGTGGCCAATGTTGTCGTCGAAGATGCGCGCACATTAAGTATCACCCCTTGGGAAAAAGGAATGGTTCAAGCTATTGAAAAAGCGATTTTAAAATCGGACTTAGGCTTAAATCCAATGACAAACGGCATGACCATTCGTATTCCGCTACCTATGCTTACCGAAGAGCGTCGTCGCAGTTTGGTCAAAATCGTCAAAAATGCAGCTGAAGAAGGTCGTGTCGCCATTCGAAACATTCGTCGTGACGCCAATACTTCAGTGAAAAATTTGTTAAAAGACAAACAATGCTCTGAAGATGACGCAAAAACTTCAGAAGAAAAAATTCAAAAATTAACCGATCAATATATTAAAGAAGTAGAAAAGCTTTTAGAAATAAAAGAAGCTGATTTATTATCCATGTAATTAATAATATGTCTGTTGATCGATTACATCTAGCAACCCCCAAACACATTGCCATTATAATGGATGGCAATGGACGTTG
>CAJBJW010000110.1 GCA_903953455.1 uncultured Pseudomonadota bacterium
GCCGCTGGCGGCAGGCGCGTAAAGCCTGTTTGAAAACGTTGAACTCGCCCCCCTTCTTGATCGACAGCGATAAGTATATCGCCTTGTCTGGCTGCGCGAATGTCTTTAATGAGTTGCGTGACTTGCTGAGGATTTTCATAGTTACGGGAAAATAAAATAACCGCTCCCGTATTAGGATGATTAATTACGTCTCGCTCTTCGGCGGTTAACTCAAGCCCTGCAACATCAAGCATAACAGCGCCAAATGGCTTAATTTTTGTTGTCATTATCTACTCCGCGCAAGCATAAATGCCATTTGCGTTACGCCAATAGCCTTTGTAGTCCATACCATAGCCAAACACGTAGCGATCAGGAACGTGTAAACCGACAAAATCAGCTGTAATCGGTTTTTTATGCGTCAATTCTTTATTGAGAAGTACGGCTGTGTAAACCGAACTCGCCCCTTCTTTTAGGCAAAAATCATAAATCGCAGCGAGGGTAATGCCAGCATCTAAAATATCGTCAATAATCAAAATAGTCCGGTCTTTAAGTGAAACACGCGGTTTAATTAACCATTCAATGTCTTCACCCACGGTTTTGTTTTGGTAGCGACTCGCGTTAATGGCATCAATAGTCAGTGGGATGGTTAATCGCGTCAGTAGATGACCTGCGGTAATAAGTCCACCATTCATCACACAAAGTACAAGGGGGTCACGACCAGCGAGTAATTGATTGATTTGGGTTGCCATGGTATCGAGCGCATCGTCAATTGCTGCTTGATTGTGTAGCAATTCTGCGGTCGCACGGACGTTTTCTATCTCAGTTTGCATAAATATTTTTATAAATAAAGCCTTAAAAAGTCAGGCGTGAAGTGGATAATTTAGCGTATTGTATCGTCAAATCTTTTGACGGTGATATTTAGTTTTTCAATTAAATTGTCTTTAGGGTCGCAGTTAGCCGAGCCAAAATTGATAATGAATGCGATAATAGTCAACGAACATTTAACTTTTGGAAATTGCACCATGATTGAAAATCGTAGCCCGCAAGAATCGTGGGACATTTTGCAAAATGATGCAACAGCGGTACTCATTGACGTGCGGACAAAAATGGAGCATTTATTTGTGGGGCATCCACCCAAATCTATCCATATTCCATGGAAAGAAGCCCCTGATTTTCAACTCAACGCCCATTTTGTTGACAGTGTACATCGCGTTGCACCTAATTTTAATATACCTATTTTATTATTATGTCGCAGTGGACAGCGCTCACTCGAAGCCGCTGTTGCGCTTGAAAATACCGGTTATTTGCGTTTAATTAACATTGTTGATGGTTTTGAAGGTTCGTTAGATCACAATAAACAGCGTGGTCATTTAAATGGCTGGCGTTTTGTGGGACTCCCTTGGCAACAAAGTTAAACATTCAAACTAAATTTTAAAAAGTAACACCCAATTTTATTTAACTAAAGAGTACAAAAAGTGATTGAAAAACTAAGAAATATTGCCATTATTGCGCACGTTGACCACGGAAAAACGACGCTTGTGGATAAATTGTTGCAACAATCGGGCACTTTCGCAGCGCATACGAAAGTCACCGAGCGTATCATGGATTCAAACGATATTGAAAAAGAACGCGGCATTACCATTTTGGCAAAAAATACCGCGCTAGATTGGAATGGCTATCACATTAACATCGTTGACACCCCAGGACATGCTGATTTCGGCGGTGAGGTTGAGCGTGTTTTATCGATGGTAGATTCTGTTTTATTACTGGTTGATGCGGTAGATGGCCCGATGCCACAAACCCGTTTTGTGACACAAAAAGCATTTGCTTTAGGTTTGAAACCGATTGTCGTCATCAATAAAGTGGACCGTCCTGGTGCGCGTCCTGATTGGGTGGTTGATCAAACATTTGATTTATTTGATCGTTTAGGTGCAACGGATGAGCAGTTAGATTTTCCTATCGTTTACGCATCAGCCATTAACGGTTACGCGGGACTTGAATCAACGGTTAACAGTGGTGACATGACACCGCTTTTTCAAACCATTATTGATAAAGTGAGTCCACCACCTGTGAACGTTGATGGTCCTTTCCAAATGCAAGTGACCAGTTTAGATTACAACACCTACACGGGCGTTATTGGTATTGGTCGTATTCAACGTGGTGTGATTAAACCCAATCAACAACTGGTGATTGTGAACCGCGAAGGCGTTGAGCGTAAAGGTCGTATGTTGCAAGTTTACGGTTTCCACGGTTTAGAGCGCGTTGAAGTACAGGAAGCGAGAGCAGGGGACATTATTGCTTTTGCGGGTATTGAAAAATTAGAAATTTCAGACACCATTTGCAGTCCTGAAAAAATAGAAATCATGACACCTTTGTCGGTGGATGAACCGACTGTTTCGATGACTTTCCAAGTGAACAATTCACCTTTTGCAGGTAAAGAAGGTAAATTTGTGACGACACGTCAAATTCGTGATCGCTTGGAAAAAGAATTGCAACACAACGTAGCGCTTAAAGTTGAAGATACTGGGGATCCAGATAAATTCAAAGTATCCGGTCGTGGCGAATTGCATTTATCAGTTTTAATTGAAAATATGCGTCGCGAAGGCTTTGAGATGGGTGTATCACGTCCTGAAGTTATTTTAAAAGAAATTGATGGTAAAAAATGCGAACCGTTTGAAATGGTAACCATTGAAGTAGAAGAAGAACATCAAGGCTCAATCATGGAAAAATTGGGCGATCGTAAAGGCGATTTAACCAATATGGTTCCAGATGGTAAAGGTCGTATTCGTTTAGAATACATGATGCCTTCACGTGGTTTAATTGGTTTCCAAACAGAATTCATGACCGCAACATCAGGTTCAGGTTTGCTTTACCATGTATTTGATCATTACGGTCCAATGAAAGCCGGTGAAGTCGGTACGCGTATGCGTGGCGTGATGATTTCAATGATTTCGGGTAAAGCGGTTACGTATTCATTGCATCCTCTGCAAGAGCGTGGTGAATTATTATTGGTTAATGGTGATGAAGTCTATGAAGGTATGCTTGTTGGTTTACATTCACGGACAAACGATTTGTGTGTCAATCCATGTAAACCAAAACAATTAACGAACGTTCGAGCTTCAGGAACTGACGAAAGTTTAGTGCTTGCGCGTATTCAAAAATTAACACTTGAACAAGCGTTAGAATTTATTTCTGATGATGAACTTGTTGAAGTAACGCCAAAATCGATTCGTCTGCGTAAAAAATTATTGACTGAAAACGAGCGTAAACGCGCGGGTAAAAGTAATTAATTCGTTAATTTTTTGATGTCGTCAAAAAGCGCAAAACTGTTTAGATTTTGCGCTTTTTTTATGTTTTTAGAATATTAATCGACTTCTTTGGCGCACACTAGCCCTTTCTACAACATCGTAGAAAACGACACCAACACGCTCAATATGGTCACGTAATGCATGATGATTTATGTTGTCAAAATGGATGGATTATCATTTCAAGTCAATCGAATCGGCATATTTTTTGAAGTTATTTACAATGGTAATTAGCATAATTGTTGCTTTATCTGCTGTTTGAAGCGATTGTAAAAATAATTCGGGGTCTGACATATATTCGTGAACCAGTAAATTTCTCAGTTTTCTTGCACTAACAAAAGACATCGTATCAGTAATCCAGCCCATTTTTTCAGCATAGTTCAACACATCAAGCAACGATTTGGGCGATTCGCCAAGCAATGCGGCAAATCGTGGGATCAATTTTTCACCAATATGATCCTGCAAACGGCTAAATCGACTCACAAACGCATCGATTTTTTCAGATAAATCTTCACATTCGGCTACTAATTCAACCCAAGTAAAATCAATTGGTTGATTAAATAGCGTCTGATGTGTGTACGTTAAATGTTTGGCTTCTTTTTGTGCTAATTCCAGTGCTAATATAGCATTTTCAGCGTGTTCAGCTAAATAACGCAAACTCATAATAAAACGCCACTGTGCCTTGCAATGTCAAAAATGGGGACTTCGGTTGTGTTTTTGTCTTTGAGCAAAATATCAATTTTCTGTTCGCCTAACGTCATCACTAATTCACCATATAAACGGCATATCGTTTCAGCGCGATTTGGGCATAGCGACTGTGTTTCGATGAACAAATCAATATCCCCCCCTTTTTTATCATCATTTACACGTGACCCAAATAACCAAATGTGACTGGGTGCATTTAAAATGGTATCCACTGTTTTTTTCACCAGTTGGACTTGCTCAATAGTTAGTCGCATTGAATATCGTCGTTAAAAAATAAAATGGAATCGTGAAACGTTTTAAAAGTGTTAGGTAAGTTTTTTAACCCCCCTCAGTCTATTTTATAGCACTTTCATTATATGAAACGGAATCATGATGGTGTAGGGCGAAAGAATTTTGATGTTACAGGCATGATACCACACCCCACAAAAAAGCCTCAAAACAGGGGCTTTTCCATTGACATTTAGGTCGCGAGTACAAACTGCAAAGCATTATCCCTCATCTTTAGGCACGCTAAAACTTTCCACAGGCAGTCCA
>CAJBJW010000111.1 GCA_903953455.1 uncultured Pseudomonadota bacterium
CGTGAAGCCAAAATTCATTATCAAAACGTATCTAAAGATAACGGTTTTATTAAAGTGATTCTCAAAGACACGAATGATAAAGCGGAATTATTAGCGTTATTAGGTAAAGATTTTCGTGGTTTGACGATCACCGAGCCCGAAGCAGCAGAGCAAGTATGGTTGAAAATTTCAGATGCGGATGCACGCGAAATTAAAAAATCAGCGGTCGCTCAAAACATGACGACGCTGCGTAACCGTGTGAATGAGTTAGGCGTTGCAGAACCTGTCATTCAGCAACAGGGTGTTAATCGCATTATGGTGCAATTACCCGGTGTGCAAGATACGTCTCGCGCGAAAGAAATTTTGGGGACAACTGCCACATTGGAATATCGTTTAGTCGATACTGAACACGATGTGCAGCAAGCCGTTGCAGGTCATCCACCTATTGGTAGTCGTTTGTACTATGAAAAAAATGGCAATCCCATTTTACTTGATAAACGCATTATTATCACAGGCGATCAGATTGTCGATTCTGCATCGAGTTCAGACGATGATGGACGTCCTTCAGTGAGCATTTCGCTCAACGGTATTGGCGCGTCAAAAATGGGTAAACTCACGCAAGTGAGTATCGGAAAGCCTATGGCGGTCGTATTTATTGAATACAAAAACGAAACGCGCATTGTGAATGGTGAAAAAGTTCGCCATAAAGAAAAAGTGGAAAAAGTTATCAGCGTAGCCACTATTCAAGGTGTGTTTAGCAAACGATTCCAAACAACAGGTCTTGATAGTCCACAAGAAGCACGTAATTTGTCGCTTTTACTTAGAGCAGGGGCGTTAGCTGCACCAGTTGATATTGTTGAAGAGCGTACTGTTGGACCTAGTTTAGGGCAGGATAATATTGACAAAGGCATGATGTCATTTCTTGTAGGTTTTGCCTTGGTTGTCTTTTTCATGGCTGTTTACTACAAAGTCTTTGGATTGATTGCGAACGCGGCATTGGCGTTTAACGTGGTGATTGTGGTTGCCATTCTGTCTATGTTGCAAGCAACGCTAACACTACCAGGGATTGCAGGTATTATTTTGACAGTAGGTATGTCCGTTGACGCGAACGTATTGATTTTTGAGCGTATCAAAGAAGAAATCAATAATGGTAATACGCCGCAGTCATCTATTTTTAGTGGTTATGACAAAGCGTTTGCGACTATTTTAGATTCGCATTTTACAAACTTAGTGGTTGCTGTTGTTTTATTTGCCTTTGGTACTGGCTCAGTAAAAGGATTTGCAGTGACATTGATTATTGGTATTTTGTCTTCTATGTTCACAGCAATTACCGGAACGCGCATGATTATTAACTGGATTTACGGTAATAAGCATGTTGAGAAATTATCAATTTAAAACACGATTAAATCACGGGGCGGTGTCTGCATTGCCCCATTTTTATAAAAAGCGAATTTTTTAGTATTAAATATATGAAAACAACCACTATCAATTTTATTGGCAATCGCCATATCGCACTGATTTTTTCTGGTTTGCTGTCACTTGCCTCCATTATTTCACTTGCTACCCAAGGGTTGCACATGGGGATTGACTTTACGGGTGGAACGCTCATTGAAGTCGGTTATCAACAACCAGCCGATTTAAACGCTCTGCGCCTAAAACTCGATACCGAAGGCTTTGAAGATGCGACGGTGCAAAATTTTGGCACCGCAAAAGATGTATTAATTCGTCTAAAACTTCAAGAAGGCGTCAGCAGCGCAGATTTAAGCACGAAAGTGCTCGACACGATCAATAAAGATGTTGCGCAGCCGGCGAGTCTTCGTCGCGTTGAATTTGTTGGCCCACAAGTGGGCGATGATTTAGCAGAAGATGGTTTTTTAGCACTGCTTTATTCGTCACTGGCTATTTTGGTTTATATTGCATGGCGTTTTGAGTGGAAATTTTCTTTAGGGGCGATTATTGCAACGTTCCATGACGTCATTGTGACGCTAGGCTTATTTTCAATATTAGGCTTGGAATTTGATTTAACCGTGTTGGCGGCCGTGCTTGCGTTAATTGGTTATTCACTTAATGATACGATTGTTGTTTATGACCGTATTCGTGAAAATTTCCGTGCGCTTCGTGATATATCGACCGAAGAAATTATGAATATTTCGGTTAACGTCACGTTAAGCCGAACTATTATGACCTCATTAACGGTTTTATTGGTGCTGGTGTCACTTTTCTTTTTAGGCGGTCAAACGATTCATAATTTCTCGCTTGTGCTTTTATTCGGTGTCTTCTTTGGAACGTACTCATCGATTTTTATTGCAAGTCCTGCTGCGTTAATGCTCGGTATTAGTCCCGCAGATTTGATGATTCCCGTGAAAGATAATTCCGATATTGCGCATTTGCCTTAACCTTAAGCGCTCAAATCCGCTATAATTCATATTCATTAATCAATTTATTTTTTTGGAGTTTACAAAAACATGGCAATCGAACGTACTTTCTCTATCATTAAACCTGACGCTGTGGCAAAAAATGTCATCGGTGAAATTTACAGTCGTTTTGAAAAAAATGATTTGCACATTATCGCTGCAAAAATGGTGCATTTGACTAAAGAACAAGCAGAAGGTTTTTATGCAGAGCATAGCGAACGTGGTTTTTTCAACGATTTAGTGGCTTTCATGATTTCAGGTCCTGTGATTATGCAAGTACTTGAAGGCGAAAATGCAGTATTGAAACACCGTGAAATCATGGGTGCAACTAACCCTAAAGAAGCTGCTGAAGGTACTATCCGCGCTGATTTCGCTGCTAGCATTGATGAAAATGCAGTACATGGTTCAGATGCACTTGCTACGGCAGAACGTGAAATTGCTTATTTCTTTGCAGCAAATGAACTCGCTCCAAGAACACGTTAATCCGGTAAAAAAGGTTAATTTGCTTGATTTCGACAGAAAAGGCTTAGCGGCCTTTTTTGTCGGTCTAGGCGAGAAACCTTTCCGTGCAACGCAATTGATGAAATGGATTTATCAAGAAGACGTTTACGACTTTGATGCGATGAGCAATTTGAGTAAATCGTTGCGTGCTTATTTAAACGAACATTGCGAAATTGCAACACCTGAGATTGCTGTTGAGCAAGTGGCAAGTGATGGCACGATTAAATGGGCCATGCAAACACATTGTGGCAATCGCATTGAAAGCGTTTTTATTCCTGAAGATGATCGCAATACGCTGTGTATTTCATCACAAATTGGCTGTGCATTGGCGTGTACGTTTTGCTCAACCGCGCAGCAAGGCTTTAATCGCAATTTAGCCGCGTCTGAAATTATCGGTCAGCTGTTTGTGGCACAAAATCGCGTTGGTAAAGCCAATCGGATTACGAATGTTGTTTTAATGGGCATGGGTGAGCCACTACTCAATTTTGACAATGTTGTGGCGTCTGTGAATTTGATGATGGACGATTTTGCTTATGGTCTATCAAAACGTCGCGTCACGATTAGCTCGTCAGGCGTTGTGCCTGCCATTGAACGCCTTGGTAGTGCCTGTGATGTGAGTCTTGCGATTTCACTGCATGCGGTGCGTGATGAACTGCGTGATGAATTAGTACCTATTAATAAAAAATACCCACTCAGTGTGTTGATGGATGCGTGTAGAGAAAATGCAAAAATTGCACCGCGTCGATTTATTACATTTGAGTACGTGATGCTTGATGGCATAAACGATACGTTAGAGGATGCACGTGGTTTGATTAAGTTACTCAAAACTGTCCCATGTAAACTCAATTTAATTCCGTTTAATCCTTTCCCGAATTCGTCTTATCGTTGTTCAAGTAAAGAAACGATTTTGAAGTTTAAAACACTGCTTAATGATGCTGGTATCATCACCACCGTTCGTAAAACACGCGGTGAAGATATAGATGCTGCATGTGGACAGCTTGTAGGACAAGTGGCGGATAAAAGTCGGCGACATTTGAAGTTGAAAAATGCTGCGTAATATATGTATTTTCGTCGTTTATTAGGTTGTGGTTTTACGATAATTTTTTTACTAGCCTGTTCATCGCAAACTCAAAAGAAAAGTAATGAAGATACTGCTGTTATTTTTTTGCAACTGGGTGAGCGATATTTAGAATTAAATAAATTAGAGTTAGCACGTGAAAATTTGCAACACGCATTGAAACTTGATGAGCAAAATGCGCAAATTTATAATGCATTTGCTTTGTTGAATGAAAGGTTACACAAACTCAATGATGCAATGGCAAATTATCAAAAAGCGTTTGTTTTAAACTCAAATGATTTACGCATAAAAAATAATTATGGTCGTTTTTTATGCGAACAAGACAATACTCAGCAAGGCATGGTTTTATTAGCACAAGCTGCAAATGATGGATTAAATGAGCGTTCATGGCTTGCTATGACCAATCTGGGTCTTTGTTACTTGCAAATTGGTAACAGTTTAGAAGCAGAACGTTATTTCCTGCAAGCTTTGCAGGTTAATACAGATTATTCACCCGCTTTGCTTGAAATGCAAAAAATAAGTTATGCAAAAGGGAATATGGCAGATGCTAAAGCCTTTTTAGAACGTTATCAACGTGTTTCTCAAGAAACAGCGCCGTCACTTTTCATTGCAATAAAAATTGAAAATGCCACAGGAAATAATACGCTCGCTGAGCAATATAAACAGTTACTTCTTAGTCAATTTCCGCTTTCAAAAGAAGCAAAAACATTAAAATCTCGTTAAAATTATATGGCAAATATCCAAGCAATTCGCGGTATGCACGATGTCTTACCCGAGCAAACACCACTTTGGCAATACGCAGAAAAGATTATCCGTGACGTTTTAGCAAACTACGGCTACAGTGAAATTCGATTGCCAATTGTCGAAAAAACGGAACTTTTTAAACGCTCTATTGGTGAAGTGACTGATATCGTTGAAAAAGAGATGTACACATTCGATGATAGAAATGGTGATTCATTGACATTACGCCCGGAAGGGACGGCAGGGTGTTTGCGAGCGTGCTTAGAGCATGGCTTACTTCATAATCAAGTACATCGCCTTTGGTATTACGGACCTATGTATCGTCATGAGCGCCCACAAAAAGGCCGTTATCGCCAATTTTTTCAATTTGGTGTTGAAACTTATGGGATGGAAAGCGCAGATATTGATGCCGAATTATTATTATTAACAGACAGATTATGGACAAGGCTGGGTATTCGTAGCAAAGTGCGTCTGCAACTCAATTCGTTAGGAACAATTGCAGAGCGTTTAATTTACAGAGAAGCGTTAGTATCTTATTTTAAGCAGCATTTAGCTATTTTAGATGAAGATAGTCTTCGCCGATTAACGACCAATCCGCTGCGTATTTTAGATACTAAAAATCCCGCAATGCAGGATGTCGTGGCAAACGCGCCTGAGTTAATGGATTATTTAGGTGAAGAGAGCCGAGCGCATTTTCATTCTATTTTGGAAACGTTAAATGCACTTGGCGTTGCGTATGAGATTAATACGCGTCTTGTTCGTGGCCTGGATTATTATAGTAAAACCGTGTTTGAATGGGTGACTGACGAATTGGGTTCGCAGGGTACGATTTGCGCAGGTGGGCGTTATGATGGACTTATTGAGCAATTAGGCGGTAAAGCAAATCATGCAGTGGGTTTTGCGATGGGCATGGAGCGTTTGTTGCTTTTACTTGAAACCATCGATGTTAAGTTAGATGCGTCTGTGAATGTCTATGTGATTCGTGTAGGTGATCAGGCGCAAAAAGTGGGGCTGCATTTAGCTGAGCAGTTGCGAAGTGATATACCTTCATTGAAATTACAACTTGATTGCGCCGGTGGTAGCATAAAAAGTCAGTTCAAAAAAGCAGACAAAAGCGGCGCGACTTATGCGCTTATTTTAGGTGAAGATGAAGTGTCACGAGGTGAAATTGCTATTAAGTCGCTACGTGATCCCACGCAAGCACAACAAAATTTACCTTTAAATCAAATAGCGGTATTTTTAAAAACGTTAAACCTTCTCTAAAGCACAAGTTAAAGACGAGAAAATATATGGAACTCTACGAAACAGAAGAACAACAAGTTGAAGCCTTGCAAAAATGGTGGAAAGAAAACGGGACTGCCTCGCTGACAGGTATAGGCATAGGGATAGTCTGTATTTTGGGTTGGAACTACTGGCTTGATTATAAAAAAGACCAAACAAGCAAAGCGTCTGCAATGTATGATCAATTGCTTAAAAATGTATCTGGCGACAAAAAAGATGACATACAAACCGTCGCTAATCAGATTAAAACAGAATTTAAGTCTACAGAATATGCAACATACAGTGTGCTTCTGCAAGCAAAATCAAAAGTGGATCAAGGTGACTTAGCCGGTGCAAAAGAGCTGTTGCAAACGCTTTCTAATCAGTCAAATAACGAGTTAAGTCAATTAGCGAAATTGCGTCTGGTGCGTTTATATTTGGCAACGGGTGAATTCGAAAAGGGACTTCAGTTAATCAATGATGTTGATCCAAAAAAGACAGCTGGATTTTCGGATAATTATGATGAACTTGTGGGTGATTTGTATGTGGCACTTGATCGCACAGATGAAGCGAGAAGCTCTTATGAAAAAGCTAAACATAATGGTCTTCAATCCCCTTTATTACAATTTAAAATTGATGACCTCACCGCGCCAGAAAAATTGGAAAGTATAAAATAATGCGTCGCTTACTTGTTTTAGTCATCGCTTTATCGCTAACGGCTTGCACGGCACTTGATACCATGAAAGAGTCTATATCTGGTATATCAGATTACTTTTCAGGCGGCGAAGATAACGCTGATCCGCCTGCATTATTAACTGAATCAGATGCGGCTGAAGTGCATATTGAGGAAATTTGGGATGCATCAATTGGCGTAGGTTCAGATGAAAAAAGTGTGAAACTGGCTCCTGTTATTTCTGGAAGTAATATTATTGTCGCTGACAGAGAGGGTGTTGTTCAGGCTAGAAATTTAAAAACAGGTGACAAAATTTGGTCAACAGACACTGAATTATCGTTATCTGGAGGCGCTGGGCTTGGCAATGATATTGTCGTTTTTGGCTCAAGTAATGCGCAAGTTATAGCTCTAAACCTGCAAACTGGTGAAATAATCTGGAATAGCACCGTATCAGGAGAAGTACTTGCGACGCCTTTGGTTACAAAAAATAGAGTAATTGTTCGCACAACTGATGGGGCTATTAGCGCGTTAGATGATAAAACAGGTGGTAAATTATGGAATTATGAACATAATGTGCCTGCTTTAACTATCCGTGGCATCAGTGCGCCATTAGCGGTGAATGATAAAGTGATTGCTGGTTACGATAATGGAAAATTAATAGCCTTAGATTTAGCTAATGGTAAATTTGCATGGGAAACGAGTATTGCCATTCCAAAAGGGCGCTCTGAAGTTGATCGATTAGTGGATCTTGATGTTGATCCGATTGAAATTAATGATGTAGTTTATATTGCCAGTTATCGTGGTGGACTTTCTGCTGTGTCTGCCTCAGACGGTGACACAATGTGGCGTAATGATTCCATTTCTTCGCATACAGGCTTAAGCAATGATTTTCGTTATTTATATATAACGGATTCACATGCGCATGTTTGGCAAATTGATCAGCACAATGGTGCTGGACTTTGGCAACAAAAAGATTTACATCATCGACGTTTAACTGCGCCTGCAGCGTATCAAAATTATATTGTCGTTGGCGACTTTGAAGGTTATGTACATTGGCTAAGTAGTACGGATGGACGCCTGCTTGGTCGAATTCAAATTACCGATCAGCCTATTGAAAATAAACCTGTTATTGTTGATGATATCGTGTATGTTTACGCGAAAGATGGCACATTAAGCGCCCTGAAAATTAAGTAAAATATTGAAAGTGGTTCAACTTATTTTTTTAAATTGAACCTCCTTTTCCGCTTCTTTACCTCAAACTTGCTTCAAATAAAATTATGTTACCCGTTATCGCTTTAGTCGGTCGCCCTAATGTGGGCAAATCAACCTTATTTAATTTATTAACCCGCACGCGTGATGCGATTGTCGCGGATTTTTCTGGTTTAACGCGTGATCGACAATACGGTCGCGTTAAACATAAAGATATTCGTCCAT
Source organism: uncultured Pseudomonadota bacterium (assembly GCA_903953455.1). Taxonomy (GTDB): domain Bacteria; phylum Pseudomonadota; class Gammaproteobacteria; order Methylococcales; family Methylomonadaceae; genus UBA10906. The sequence continues at coordinate 8,081 of CAJBJW010000111.1, forward strand.
GTCTTGTCGTCGATACCAGCGGAATTGCAGACGATGCTGAAGGTATTGAGCGAGTTGCGCGTCAGCAAGTCCAGGTAGCTTTAGAAGAAGCAGATATCGTTTTTTTTATGGTAGATGGTCGTGCAGGTTTGAGTTCGTCTGACAAAGTGATAGCGGACAATTTACGTCGATTAAGTAAGCCCGTTATTTTAGTGACCAATAAAACAGATGGCGTGGATTCTTTTGTTGCCATTTCAGACTTCTATAGTTTAGCGTTAGGTGAGCCAGTCAAAATTGCGGCGTCACATGGTACAGGGGTGCCTGATTTATTAAAAATGGCAGATGCCTTGCTACCTGCTATTATTGAAGATGAAGCAGAAGATAAAGAAGCGATTGCCATTGCGGTGGTTGGACGTCCAAATGTTGGTAAATCGACGTTGGTCAATCGTTTGCTCGGTGAAGAGCGCATGGTGGTTTTCGATGAAGCGGGTACCACACGCGACAGTATTTATATTCCTTTTGTACGTGATGGTAGAAAATTTACGTTAATTGATACGGCTGGTATGCGTCGTCGCTCACGCATTGGTGAAGTGATTGAAAAATTCAGCGTATTAAAGGCACTGCAAGCCGTTGAAAAAGCCAATGTAGTCATCTACCTTATCGATGCACGTGAAGGTGTGACAGATCAAGATGCACATTTGCTAGGCTTGGTTTTAGAG
>CAJBJW010000112.1 GCA_903953455.1 uncultured Pseudomonadota bacterium
AGCATCGATAAAATTGTTTTGTGCGCCAAATGCTGAGCAAATAAATCATGTAAAAATAAAAAACCGGTCGTCAATGCAATGGTGAGAACAAAAACGCCTGCGGAAATCATCTGAAATAAAAATGTTTCCATCGTTTGCAGTGACGGTAATAATCGAATAAATCGTGTAGGAGGATGGCGTTTGAGCTGCGTATTTTGTATGGATAATAAAACAGCCTGCATCGCGGCAAGCGTCAACAAACTAAACGCGAGGAGAGAACTGAAGATATGCACACCCATCGCACTTGTATGGACGGGCAACATATGAAGTGCCGTATGCAAACTCACATCCAGTCCCAAAATAATGGCCGCAAGCGGAAAAAGGAGTAAGCCTAATTTTTCAACAGGCTTCGTTAATGCCGTTATCAAGAGAACGAGGGTCACCCCTAAAATATTAAGCGACGCCACACTAGATAAACCAAAGCTAAACCCATTATTTTGCTGACACAAAAGCCCGATATAGAGCGTATGCAAAGCCGCGGCAAGCCAGGCAAAACGCAGCGAAACACGCGCTGTATTACCCGTTTTGATTTGCGTACCTAAAGTAAACGTATTGAGCCCGTAAGCAACAATAGAACTTACTGCAATAAATCTGACCATACAAAAATCTCTAAGCTAATAAAATGCCATGCGCCATTATAGTCTGCGCCTTTTGACTTGTTTCTCGTTGTGATAATATACCACTGAACTTCGCGCTAATTGTTTTTTGTTAGCGTGTTTTATTTTTCGTGTTATTCATTTTTAGAGTCAAATCATGTTTGATAATTTAACCGAGCGCTTAAGCGGCACCCTTAAAAAACTCAAAGGTCAATCCCGCTTAACTGAAAGTAATATACAAGACACGCTCCAAGAAGTGCGCGTGGCATTACTTGAGGCGGATGTTGCCCTGCCTGTTGTTACCGAGTTTTTAGAAAATTTAAAAACGGGCGCATTAGGACAAGAAGTCCAAAACAGTTTGACACCTGGTCAATCAATGATCAAATTGGTGCATGCAGAACTCATCAAAGTGATGGGTGCACAAAACGAAACGCTCAATCTCAAAGCCCAGCCACCCGCCGTCATTTTAATGGCCGGTCTGCAAGGGGCCGGGAAAACCACGACAGTGGCAAAACTCGGTCGCTGGCTACAAGAAAATAATAAAAAGAAAGTGGGGGTCGTCAGTGCGGACGTTTACCGTCCAGCCGCGATTAAACAATTAGAAATGCTCGCCAAAGAAGTCGATTTAGTTTTCTTTGAAAGTGACATTAGCCAAAAACCAGTCGATATTGCACTCAGCGCCATTGACGCAGCAAAACGTAAATTTTTAGATGTCATTATTGTCGATACCGCAGGTCGTTTGCATATTGACGATGAAATGATGGGGGAAATCAAAGCCCTTCACAGCGCAATTAATCCCGTTGAAACCTTGTTTGTCGTTGATAGCATGACGGGGCAAGATGCTGCGAATACCGCCAAAGCGTTCCATGACGCCCTGCCGCTAACAGGTATCATCCTAACCAAAGCTGACGGTGATGCACGTGGTGGGGCGGCACTGTCAATTCGCCATATCACAGGCAAACCGATTAAGTTTATCGGTATGGGTGAAAAAACAAGCGAACTTGAGCCGTTCTATCCTGATCGCATGGCGTCGCGCATTTTAGATATGGGTGACATGCTCAGTTTGATTGAACAAATTGAGAAAAAAATCGACAAAGAAAAAGCCGAAAAACTGGTTAATAAAATCAAAAAAGGCAAAGGCTTTGATCTTGAAGATTTTCGTGAACAGCTTGTTGAAATGCAACGCATGGGCGGCATTGGCTCAATGATGGACAAACTACCAGGCATGAAATCTATGCCGGCAGATATGAAAGAAAAAATGAATGAAAAAGTGCTTGCACGTCAAATTGGTATTATTAATTCCATGACCATGCAAGAGCGTCATTTCCCCGATTTAATCAAAGGCAATCGCAAAAAACGAATCGCTACGGGTTGTGGTCAAGAATTGCATGATGTAAATCGAATGATTAAGCAATTTATGATGATGGAAAAAATGATGAAAAAACTTAAATCTGGCAATCAAGCTAACATGATGCGCGGGATTAAAAGTAAAATGCAGGGCTTGCGTCGTTAATTTTGCGGCCTATTTTTTCTATTAGTTGTTTTATGTATAAAAATGCGTAGAATAACGCGGTTTATTTCAGTTAATTTATATTTAAGGATTTTGGAATGGTAACTATTCGTCTTTCAAGAGGCGGTTCTAAGAATCGTCCGTTTTATCAAATCGTCGTAACAGACAGTCGTAACAGTCGTGACGGCCGCTATATTGAACGCGTCGGCTTTTTTAACCCATTGGCGCGTGGCAATGAAGAACGTCTTCGTTTAGACAACGAACGTGTTGATCATTGGAAAGCAAACGGCGCTCAACCATCTGAACGCGTTGCGAAATTGATTAAAGATTCATTAAAAGCGGCTGCATAATTGACTTCAACGCAAGAAAACCCACTGCACGTTGGAAAAATCTCTGGCGTTTTTGGCATTAAAGGTTGGGTGAAAGTTTTTTCATATACGGGTGAGCGCAACGCAATTTTGAAGTACTCGCCTTGGATTTTGAAAAAAAATAACGTTACTCAAACAGTTGAGGTTCTTGCGGGTCAATTGCAGGGCCAAGCGGTTGTGGCTCAGTTAAAAGAGATTAACGATCGTGATGCAGCTGGTGCGTTGATTGGGTGGGACATTTTTATCGATTACGCGCAACTTCCCGCATTGAAACAGGACGAATATTATTGGTCTGATTTAATTGGGCTTCGCGTTGATAATACAGAAGGTGTCACACTCGGCGTCGTGGAGAGCTTACTCGAAACAGGCGCAAATGATGTACTTGTGGTGCAAGGTGAAAATCGCCAGCACGCTGTGCCCTTTATACGGGAACACACAGTACTCAATATTGATTTAGTTGCACGGACAATCCTCGTTGATTGGGATGCTGATTTTTAAATGCGTTTTGATGTCATTAGTCTTTTTCCTGACATGGTGCAGCAAGCTGCACGTGTTGGTGTAACAGGTAAAGCCATTGAAAATGAAACAGTGATACTCAATGTGTGGAATCCGCGTGATTACACGTACGATAAACACAACACCGTCGATGATCGCCCTTTTGGTGGCGGACATGGGATGGTAATGAAATATCAGCCTTTGCATGACGCAGTCACTGCGGCAAAGGCAGACAGTTTTTGCGAAAGCAAAGTGGTTTATTTAAGTCCACAAGGCAAACCGCTCACACAGTCATTGCTACAGGAAGCGAGCAAGTTATCGCAGCTAATTTTGGTGGCAGGACGCTATGAAGGCATTGACGAGCGATTCATTGCACGCGACTGCGATGAAGAGTGGTCACTTGGCGATTACGTGATTAGTGGTGGTGAGTTAGCCGCGTTGATTGTGATTGATGCGATCACACGTTTACTACCCAATGTACTTGGTAACGTGCAGTCTGCATTGCAGGATTCACATAGCGATGGACTGCTAGATTACCCACAATTTACACGCCCTGAATGTATTGAAAACGAGGCAGTACCCGATGTGCTCTTGAGTGGCCATCATAAAGATATTGAACAGTGGCGAATGAAACAAGCGTTAGGGCGAACGTGGCAAAAACGCCCCGATTTATTGAAAAAGAAAACATTAAGTGCCGAGCAAGAACGCTTATTGGCACAATTTAAAGTCGACGTAGACTAATAGACTAAGGTGTAAAAAATGAACATTATTGATCAAATTGAACAAGCACAATTAAAAGAAATTCCAGCATTTAAATCAGGCGATACCGTTGTTGTTCAAGTACGCGTAAAAGAAGGTGAGCGTGAACGTATCCAAGCATTTGAAGGTGTGGTTATTGCAAAACGTAACCGTGGCTTAAACTCTGCGTTTACTGTACGTAAAATTTCACACGGAACGGGTGTTGAGCGTGTTTTCCAAGCGCACAGCCCTTTAATTAGCGAAATCATCGTTAAACGTCGTGGTGACGTTCGTCGTGCAAAACTTTACTACTTACGCAACTTGACCGGCAGAAAAGCACGTATCAAAGAAAAATTGTCATAAGATTTCTTATCGACAACTTCGTGAGTTGAAAAGGCAGCTTTCACGCTGCCTTTTTTATTGGTAGCCAATTAAACACCATGACGCAACATACGCTCTCAGAAAAGCACATCGATCAATTTTTAGACGCATTGTGGATGGAACAGGGATTGAGTAAAAACACACTCAATGCGTATCGCAGTGATTTAGTTATTTTTCAAACGTGGCTCAAAAAAGATTTACTGCAAGCGCAAGCACTCAATATCAGTGATTTTTTAGCCTATCGTTTTAAAAATGGCATCAGTGAGCGAACCAGTGCACGAATTGTCTCGAGCTTACGGCGTTTTTACGGTTACTTTCTGCGTGAAAATCACATAAGCATCGACCCCACCATTCATATCAGCACACCACGTATCACACGCTTGCTGCCCCAGACGTTAACGGAAGATGATGTTGAGCGTCTTTTAAATGCGCCAGAAGTGAGCGTTCCGCGAGGCATACGCGATAAAGCCATGTTTGAAATTCTCTATGCAACTGGACTTCGCGTTTCTGAGCTGGTGGATTTAAAATTCGAACATTTCAATTTACGCCAAGGCGTGGTGAGAATTATGGGCAAAGGCAATCGTGAACGATTGGTTCCCATTGGTGAAGAAGCGTTAAGTTGCCTTGATACTTACTTGCATTCAGGTCGCATTTTGCTTTTATCAGGTCGGCAAAGTGACTATATTTTCGTCACGCATCGTGGCACAAATATGACCCGTCATGCGTTTTGGCATATTATTAAACGCTATGCACTCAAAGCGGATATTCAAAAACCGCTATCACCGCACACGCTCCGTCATGCGTTTGCAACACATTTAATCAATCATGGTGCAGATTTGCGTGTCGTACAGCTACTGCTTGGTCATGTTGATTTATCAACCACTCAAATTTACACGCACGTCGCCCAAGAGCGTCTGCAATCGCTACACGCACAATTTCATCCGCGAGGTTAATTTTTTATGACACATATTATTCATCCTACTGCCTATATCGCCCCTGACGCACAAATTGGTGACAACACCCGCATTGGTGCATTTGCTGTCATTGAAAGTGGCGTCAACATTGGCGCAAATTGCACTATCGGTGCGCATAGCGTCATTCAACCCTATGTCGTCATGGGTGACAATAATACTGTCCATCCACACGTCGTTTTAGGCGATTTACCGCAAGATTTACAATTTAATGCTGCGACTGTCACTTATTTACACATTGGCGATGGTAATGTATTCCGTGAAGGCTTTACCGCGCATCGTGCGACCAAAGAAAATAGTGCCACCGTCATTGGTTCAAATTGCTATTTCATGAACAATAGCCATGTAGCGCACGATTGCCATATTGGTAATAAAACCATTTTTGCCAATAACGTGGCAATTGGTGGTCATGTTGAAGTGGGCAATAATGTATTTATGGGCGGCGCGGTCGTGGCGCATCAATTCTGCCGTATTGGCTCGTTTGCGATTGTACAAGGCACGACTGGACTTAATATGGACGTTATCCCCTTCACGTTAATTGGTGGACGCCCAGCGAAGCATTACCGCCTAAACAGTGTCGGTCTTCGTCGCGCGGGGATTGTGAGTGAAAATTATGATGTACTGTCTAAAGCCTTCCGTTTGCTGCGCACACGCCAATCTATCGATCATCTGCCCGAAACGGCTGAATTAAAAATGCTCAAAGAGTTTATTTCCGTGAAATCCAAACGCGGTCTACACGGTTTTATTGAACTTTAAATTTACGAAATACAACTTTTTACCTCTAACTTGTTTTCTTCTAACTTGCTAACTTTGCGCTGAGAATTTATGCCTTTATTACGTTTATCTAACATTTCTATTGCGTTTGGCACCCATGCGCTACTCAAACATGCCGATTTTCAACTCGACGCTGGTGAGCGTGTAGGGTTACTTGGGCGTAATGGGGAAGGCAAATCCACGCTAATGAAAATTATCGCCCATGATATTCATGCTGATGAAGGGGATATTTGGCGTCAACCTGAACTCAAACTCGCATGGCTTGCCCAATCCCCCGATTTACCCGAGGAAGCGACTATTTACGATGCGGTGGCTGGTGGACTAGGTGATTTAGGGGAAATTATCGCGCGTTACCATGATTTATCGCTCACGATGGATTATGAAGATGAAAAAGCCTTAAACGAGCTAGGCAATCTGCAACATGAACTCGAAGCGCGTAACGGCTGGGCATTTCAACAGCGGGTAGAAAGCACTTTAAGTCGCTTAAACTTACCGCCAGAACTGAAAATCAAAGGTTTATCGGGTGGCTGGAAACGCCGCGTGGATTTAGCACGGGCGCTGGTGATTGAACCTGAAGTGCTATTGCTTGACGAACCGACCAACCATTTGGATTTTGAAAGTATTACATGGCTTGAAGAGCAACTTTTAGCGTTTCAAGGCGCCGTTTTATTCGTAACGCATGATCGAGCATTTTTGCAAAAACTGGCTACGCGTATTATCGATTTAGATCGCGGTAATTTAGTGTCATGGCAAGGAACATATGATGATTATCTCACACGAAAAGCAGCTGCCCTTGAAGATGAAGCCAATCAAAATGCTGAATTTGATAAAAAATTAGCGGAAGAAGAAGTCTGGATTCGCCAAGGCGTGAAAGCGCGACGCACCCGCAATGAAGGTCGTGTTCGTGCGCTTGAGCGTCTTCGTGCAGAACGCTCTGAGCGTCGCAACACACAAGGCACCGCCAAAATGGGATTGGATTCGGGCGAAAAATCCGGTAAAAAAGTGATTGAAGTCACGAATTTGAATTTCAATTATGGCAATCGCACCATTATCGAGAATTTCACAACGCTCATTCAACGTGGTGACAAAATCGGTTTGATTGGCGCAAATGGCGCAGGCAAATCAACTTTATTGAAATTACTCCTTAAACAACTCGACCCCACTGGCGGCAGCGTTGATCAAGGCACAAAACTCGAAATTGCGTATTTCGATCAGTTGCGTGACCAACTCGACCCCAATATGAGTGTCGTCGATACCATTGCGCATGGGAATGATTTTGTCGATATTGCCGGTCAACAGCGTCATGTTATTTCGTATTTGGGGGATTTCCTTTTTGCCCCTGCCCGCGCCCGCTCACCCGTCAAAAGTTTATCGGGTGGTGAAAAAAATCGTTTACTACTCGCGCGACTCTTTACCAAACCCGCCAATTTAATTGTCATGGATGAGCCGACAAACGATTTGGATTTGGAAACGCTTGAGTTACTCGAAACGAAATTAGTGGAATTCGACGGCACATTGCTTCTCGTGAGCCATGACCGCGCCTTTTTAGATAATGTTGTCACCAACGTGTTCGCACTCGATGGTACTGGCAACGTGGAAGAATTTGTGGGCGGCTACAGTGATTGGCTTACCTATCATGAAACAATGCAAGCTGCCGCGCCTGTCGTGAAAAAAGCAGTGCAGCCAAAAGCAGAAAAACTCGCGCCAGTGAGTTTGGGTGATAAAAAGAAAAAATTGTCATTTAAAGAACAGCAAGAACTCAGTAAATTACCCGAACTGATTGCCGAACTCGAAGCGACGCAAGTGCAACTCACTTTGCAAATTAACGATCCCGATTTTTATAAACAACCGCAACAAATTGTGAATGATGCGCTGGCAAAATTGCAATCCATCGAACAAGACATTACGAAAAGTTACGCACGGTGGGATGAATTAGAGGCAAATAGCTGATTTTTTGTTGCAACTTAGCCTAAAGTCGATTATTCTCCTAAGGCTAAGTTGGTCAAAATAACTGGAGAATTGGTCGAGTGGTCGAAGGCGCACGCCTGGAAAGTGTGTATACGGCAACGTATCGAGGGTTCGAATCCCTCATTCTCCGCCAAATAAAAATAAAAAGCCGCAAAATCGTCAAGATTTAGCGGCTTTTTTATTGCCTATAACATCATGTGTCGGCATAAATGACGGTTAAATAACAAACTAAACTGGCAATCGATTTATCTATAAGCCTTGCTAAGCAGTTCAATGCACACTGTGCTTTCCTTAGGATACAGTCAAAAATAACATCCCGATTTAATGAGTTGAAATGAGATAATGGAAACCTAACTATTTCTCAGGGCAAGTTATCAAATGATCCGTTATGAAAAGCACATTGAAGTAAAAATGCAACGTCTCTTTGTCACGTTATCGGAAAAGGATAAACGCCGATATGCCGCCATTGAAGCGGAGAAATTAAATCATGGAGGGACTGATTATATTTCAAGGCTCTTTGATATTGATCCAAAAACGATACGCAAAGGGATGGCTGAATTAGAACAAGTATCGGATGAGACAGCAGGTCGAATCCGAAAAAAGGGGGTGGCAAAAAATGTCTCATATTGAGCAGTCCCGAAGTTGAAACGAACTTTCTCAAATTACTTGATGAGTTCACTGCAGGTGATCCGATGCGAGTAGGCGTGCTATGGACGAATTTATCACGCCCTGAAATGAGTCGTCGTTTACGTGACATGGGGACGCATTGCAGTCGACATACTGTGTGTAAACGCTTAAAGAAACATGGATTAGGTCAACGCAAAGCCCAAAAGAAGAAATCATTGGGAACCCACTGTGATCGCAATGCCCAATTTGAAAATATAGCGCAAATCAAAGCAGATTATCTCTCCAAGGGGCATCCTGTCATCAGTATTGATACCAAAAAGAAAGAGCTGATAGGTAATTTTTCACGCGATGGAACTACCTTCACACAAAAAGCAATTGAAACGCTAGATCATGATTTTCCCAGTGCAGGTGAAGGCAAACTCATTCCACACGGCATCTATGATATCGCAAGAAACGAAGGGCATTTGAATTTAAATATGAGTCACGATACCAGTGAATTTTGTTGTGATAGCATTGCGCATTGGTGGCGATTGTTTGGATGCCAACATTATCCAAAAGCACTGACGTTGTTGATTTTATGTGATGGGGGTGGCAGTAATGCAAGCCGTAGTCATTTGTTCAAAGAGGCATTGATTAAATTGGCTCATCAACTCGGATTGGAAATTCGAGTGGCTCATTATCCACCCTATTGTTCAAAGCACAATCCCATTGAACATCGACTGTTCGCGCATGTCACTCGTGCTTGTCGAGGTGTTGTTTTTCATTCTATAGCCATTGCCAAACAGTTTATGGAAACCACCAAAACCAACAAAGGCTTAAAAGTGACTGTTGATATTCTCACTGGCGTTTATCTTACCGGAAAGAAATGTACTATTGATTTCATTAAAAACTCGGACATTGCTTTTGATGCTCATCTTCCAAAATGGAATTATCGTGTCGTTTTAAATCATTGCTAATTCGGGATGTTATTTTTGACTGGATCCTAAAGCGCTGGAGTGCTTTTGAGCGCTATGCCCATAACGGTCATTTACCCATCGATAACAACACCTGTGAAAATACTATTCGCCCGATTGCTTTAGGCAAAAAGAATTGGCTGTTTGTGGGCTCTGAGCGGGCAGGAAAGCGCGTAGCTGCTATTCAATCTTTACTGGGTTCCGCAAAACTCAATAGACTCAATCCCACTCAATGGCTCAATGAGACACTCGAAAAACTACCCACTTGGCCTTATAGTCGCATAACTCCTGCCTCTTTCCCCCGAC
>CAJBJW010000113.1 GCA_903953455.1 uncultured Pseudomonadota bacterium
CTGAATTAGTGCGCGTAAAAGGGATTATTTATACCCAAGAACATGAAAAACCCATGATTGTGCAAGGCGGAAATGGTTATTTGCATCCGCCAACTTTTTTAGAGGTGCGTGAATTAAACGATGACATTGGACGCTTAGTGTTTATTACCGATGGTCACATAAACCTTTTGGCGGAAGATTTGATGCAAAAATTGCGTCTTTCTGCCTGATTATTTAACCCAACATTTGTTACCGTTTTAGGATATTTTATGTTTAAAAAAACTCACTTTTTACCCATGTATTGTTTCGTTTTCGCCGCACCGCTTTACGCTGCTGAAGAATTACCCTTTCAAAAACTTGATGATATGATCGTCAGTGCGCCTTTTATTGAGTCGGTGGAAGATTCGTCACATCCTATTACCTTATTAAAGGGCGATGAGCTGCGTAATAAAGTGGGTTCAACATTGGGCGAAACACTGCAAAATGAACTGGGCGTCACCAATCAATCCTTTGGTTCTGGCGTTGGTATTCCAGTTATTCGTGGGCAATCGGGATCGCGGGTGAAAGTACTTCAAAACAGTTTAGGTAATAATGACGCGTCATCGTTGAGTGCCGATCACGCAACGGGTGTTGACCCGATTATTGCCGAGCGAATTGAAGTGCTAAGAGGTCCTTCAACACTTTTATATGGTAGTGGCGCGATGGGAGGGATTGTGAATGTGATTGATAATCGTATTCCTGAAACTCTATTCGACAAAGTTATCGGTGGGGCAGGTGAGCAACGTTATGATTCAGCTACCGATGAAACCTCCAGTGCGCTCAAACTCGAAGGCGGCAAAGATCATTTTGCGTATCATGTTGATGGTTTTTATCGTGATGCAGGCAACACAAGTATTGGAGGTATGGCTATTGATGAAGCGCGTGCGCGTCAACATGATCCCAGTTTTAACGCGGTGCCAGCAGGTGAACTGCAAAACTCGGATGGCTTTATAGATAACACGCAAACGCGAACACGCGGCGGTAGTGCAGGTTTTTCGATGATTGGCGATAGTGGTTTGGCTGGCGCGGCGATTAATCAGTTAGAAAAAAATTACGGTATTCCGCCCGATGGGCACGGCGAAACACCTGTGCATGTTGAAATGAAACAGACAAAATATGATTTTAAAAGTCAATTGAATAATCCGTTTGCGTTCATTGAAAAAGCCAAACTGAAATTTGGTTATACTGATTATGCACATACTGAATTTGAGGGAAATATTGCTGGTACCACTTTTTTAAATCAAACGTATGAAAGCCGTTTTGAACTGGCGCATACGCCGCTAATCAAAAATAACAAAGGTATTTTGGGTTTTCAATCGAGCAATGGCGAATTTGTCGGACTTGGCGAAGAAGGCAAAATTGTGCCGAAATCCAATATTGATACATACGGTCTATTTAATGTTGAATCGCTCAAAGCGGGCGCGATGACTTATGAAATGGGTGGGCGCATTGAATCCACGCAAATTACGCCTGATGGTCGCGCTGATGTGTCCTATATTCCGCTGAGTGGTTCGCTTTCTGCGTCATGGGATGTGAATTCACAGAATAAACTCGGTTTGGCATTTACCCATTCGCAACGTGCGCCACAAATTCAAGAATTATTCTCAGATGGTTTTCATCATGCTACGCGCAGTTATGAAATTGGCAATGCCAATTTGAAAAAAGAATTGTCCAATAATTTGGATTTAAGTTACCAATTCGATGCGTCGTGGGTGAGGGCGGACGTTAATTTGTTTCATAATTGGGTGAGTGATTACATTTACCAACAACGTGATGCGGCGCAACTTTTTAATGCGGAAGACGGCGAATTTATTGCCAATGACAGCGATTGCGCGGAATGTTTCCCACTTATACATAGTCAGCAGAAAGCGGCTATTTTTAAAGGATTTGAAGCTAAAACCGTGTTTCCGTTGATGGATAATAAATTGGGTTTGGTGGATTTGACGTTGTTTGGCGATTACACGCGCGGCACATTTGATAATGGTGGTGATGTACCTAGAATGCCTCCACTACGTTATGGGGTGCAAGTGAGCTATGATAAAAATGAATGGTCAAGTAACGTGCGTTTAACGCGCGGTGAGGCGCAAACGAATGCAGGTGAAAATGAAACCACGACGCCTGCCTATTTATTGTTGAATTTAGGCACACAATACAAAATCGCGCATTTTGCACAATCGGATATTTTACTTTTCGCCAAAGGCAAAAATTTACTCGATGATAATATTCGTAGCTCAGTTTCTTATTTGCGCAATTTTTCGCCCGATGCGGGGCGAAGTGCGGAAGTGGGAATTCGGGTGAGTTATTGAGACGAAAAAAGATTACGTGATTTGAGTTAATGCATTAAATATAGCGTTCGTTACTGTTTTTAACATTGGCTAACTCTTCATGTAAAATTTTACGAAGCGTTTCAGCGGTGAGCGGTGTTTCTTCTTTTAAATTTGCTCGCAAGGTTTCATTGATTAACGTTTGATATCCTTTGCCACCTTGCGCTGCACGTTCTTTAAAATTAGCTAAAATGTCATTGTCTAAACAGATGGTAATGCGCGTTTTATTATTTTCAGCTTGAAGTTTCGCTAAATGAGGGACTTCATAAGCACGTTTGGCATGCTTAAAATCATATTCGTCACGCATAATATTGTTCCTCTTTGATGGTGGGTTTTCTGGCTGAAATCAAGCGAATAGAATCGCCTCTGAGGGTGTACACGACCACAAGTAGTTTCGCTTGATTACTCATGCCTATAAGAACCCAGCGATTTTCATTTTCCGCATGATAATCCTCTTGAACTAACGCTTGAGCGTCAAGTAGACAAGTAGCGGCTTCTTCGAAACTAACGCCATGTTTTTTTAAGTTGCTAACGGCTTTTTTAGGGTCAAATTCTATTTGCATATTGATTATTATACATATTAAATATGTATAATAAAATAGTGTCGAATGACGCTCGCTAATTCAACCTAGATTATTTTTGACAAAATAACACCACGGGCTTATTTTCATGCTTTTAATTTTTCAATTGACAGGTTTGGTATCGCGTAATGAATATCAAAACAGCACAACCAGTGATTTCTCGTGAAGATTATTTTGCTTTGGATAATCACTCGAATGAAAAACATGAGTTATATCAAGGTGAAATTTTTGCCATGTCGAGAGGGACATTTAACCACGCTACAATTGGTGCAAATGTTGTCACAGAATTAAAAATCAAATTACGCGGAAAATGTTGCCAAGCAACAAATAGCGATATGCGTATTGAAACGCCTACAGGATTAATTAC
>CAJBJW010000114.1 GCA_903953455.1 uncultured Pseudomonadota bacterium
TCACTTACGTAATTTAAAAATTGCCGTGTAAAGACTTATGTCGATTATTTATTAATCTTGCTAATCAGCATAAGCACCCACACAAATTATTTTGATTTAGTTTTTAAAGAGCTTTTTCGCTGCGTCTCTGCAGCTGATTCCGAGTATTATACAGCCTATTTTACGTCCGTCAATAGTTTTTACTATTTATTTTCAACTTGTACTTCACTTGGTGCTTTCTCAACTACTTTATCCGCCACCTTAACCAACCACCCTTCACGTTGATAACACCCTAAAACTGCTTTTGAAAACAAATCAATACGCACATATTTTCCATTTAACTCAGGTGGCAATTTTGCTGTTACTTTATGAAAACTGCTATTACTTTCTACCGCAAATACTGCTGGCTGATCTTTAAAAGTCAAACGTATCGTCTGCGGATCTGTCCAATCTGAAAGCTTAAATGTAAACTCTGATTCTGGCGCTACTTCTATATTTTCTGGCTCTTGGTAGGTAGGCAAGCTAAATTCGCGTACTTGTGGTTTTTTTGCATATCTCCTCCACTTCACCAACGGAATAAGCCTGAACTTCCATACTTGTTAATAATACTAAAGCAATACCTGTAAATTTCGCCACTTGCCATGTTTTCATAAGACTCACCATCTCCAAAAATATTTAATTTTAATTATTGTTTTTACTTATTCTTTAAAATTTGACTCTATTTGATTACTTTACTGCTTGATTACTTTACTACTGGCAATTCTGACGCTGGTGTCGCAACTTCCATTGATTGCTCAGTTTTTTTCTGCAATAGTTTCGCTTGCTTGTGACCTTCGCCAAAAAGCGTACCTCCAACCATAAGACCGATGGTTGATATTGCCACAATTATAAAACGTGATGGCTGTTTCAAAAAAAATAATGGCCATTGTGGCTTATACATACCCAGTGCAAAGAAAATAGTGGTATATATAATTACATGAAATGCTGCATCTATCATTTACTTGTCGCTCCTTAAAAAAATTATTATTTGTTCAAAATACTATTATAAATTAACTTAGTCATTTATTTAATAACCTACTTAAAAACACAGGAACTAAATTATGCCCTCTTTTGACATTATTTCCGAATTTGATATACATGAAGCTAAAAATGCAGTTGACCAAGCTAACAAAGAAGTCACAACACGCTTTGATTTTAAAGGGACTGACTCAAATTTCGAAATTAACGACACCACCATTGTCATGGAGTCACAATCAACCTTTCAACTACAACAAATGTTTAGTGTATTATGCTCAAAACTCACTAAACGAGGCATAGATATCGCCTGCATGGAACTTGGAGACGCAAAAGGTAGCGGCAAACTCATGCGCCAGGAAGTTCAACTTAAACAGGGCATTGAATCTGTCTTAGCAAAAAAAATAGTGAAACTAATCAAAGACAACAAGCTTAAAGTACAAACTGCAATTCAAGGTGAAAAACTCCGCGTCACAGGTAAAAACCGTGATGATTTGCAAGCAACCATTCAATTTTTGCGTGCTTCAAACTTAGAGCAACCACTACAATTTGACAACTTTCGAGACTAATTGTCCCCAGCTCCAATATATAAAGAGCAATACTAGTAACCATCCAGCCACAAACCATCCAATTACACCATCATAATGACTGACTAAGAATGAATAGGGTGTGGTTGCATGTACGGTAAACATCGATTTACACATTCGGATTTGCCACACCCACCCTGTGTGGCAACCAATGCAAAGCGCTAAATTCATTTCACCACGTGAACGCAGCACACCTAAAAAAATACCTACGACAAGTAAAGCAAAAAAAGCACTTACGTCTTGCATAGCAAAAACATTACGGTAAGCCTGCTCAAGCAATCCAAAGCTCCCTTTTAAACTCAATGTTTCCTCTGAAACAGGCGCTTTACTGTCTAAAAAATGCAATCCTGCATAATAAACGGCGGTAATTAACACAGCACTAAATGCCGGCAAATATTTTTTTAAGCTACTGTATAACATACCGCGAAAAACCGACTCTTCAACCACCCCAATTAATATTGCCAACCCAAAGGCAATCCCAATTTTTGTCAATACCCACTCAAACGACCATTCTTTTGTCATATCAATAGAATGAACACCCAGCATATACAGCACAAAAAAAGCCGGTAATAAAACAAGTAAACTTAAACAAATACCTTGAAAAAACTGCTTAAACATCTTCGTAAATCTAGCATATCCCAACATTTCTTTCGTTAAACCCAAATAACGTGAAACAGGAAAAATACTTAATATTAGCAAAATCTGTGAAAACCGAATGATGAGTTTTCGAAGTATTGACGGATCATTAAAGCTTAACGCAATTAAATACGCCATTAAACAAGCACTACTCGTGATAACCACTAATACCAACATCGGGATAAACATAAACATAACAGTTTGACGCATTATCTAAAATCACCCCATAACATTTGCACCGTTGCAAGCGCTGCAAGGGATGCTGTTTCTGTGCGCAAAACACGCGCCCCTAATTTTACAGGCGTAAATCCAGCTAATACTGCTGCTTCACGCTCGACAATTGAAAAACCACCTTCAGGCCCCGTCAACAAGGTAACTTCATTATTTTCGGGTGTTAATTGCGCTAACGACGTTTGTGCATACGGATCTAAAAAAATTCGCAAACCACTCGACTGCACTGCAGTCCATGATCCAAACGTCGCTATTTCATTAAAATCAGGCAAAACCGTTCGACCGCTTTGCTCTGAGGCGTGCTGTATGATTTTTTGCCAATGCTGCCAGCGTTGCGATTTTTTTTCATCTTTAAATTGCACAACACAACGTTCTGTTATCAATGGAGTCATTTTTGTCGCGCCCAACTCAACGGCTTTTTGCACCGAAAAATCCATGCGATCACCACGCGAAATACCCAAACCGATGTGTATTTTCAAATTCGATTCAACGGAGCGATCAATAAATTCTTGCAATTCAACGCGTACATTTTTTCGACTCACTTCAACGACGCGCCCTAAAAATTCGCCGCCTTGACCATTAAATAAAATAATTTGCGCCTCATTTTTTAAACGCAAGACGCTACGCGCATAATGCGCGTTATCGTCATCTAAATTTACCGTTTCATGGATGTGCAATGAAACATTTGCATAAAGCCTTGAAATTCGCATATTACTCTTCAAAAATAGCGCTATTCAAATTGATCGCACCGGTAAAAATCGTTTTATCTTTTATCACACTAAAACGTGTGCCATTTAAATTTGCGCCTGTAAAATTAGCATGATCAAAACGCGCTGAGGTTAAATCAGCGCCACTCAAATCCGCATTTGTTAAATTTGCATGACTCAAATCAACTCGCTTAAGTAAGCCTTTGCTCAAATTGGCATTCGTCAAATTGGCATACGATAAATTGGCACTATTTAGCGTCACACGCATTAACCCCATCGGTTGATTTTTCATATCAACCCCCCAATTTGCATTGGTCAAATTGGCATGATTTAAATTTGCACGCTCCAAATTCGCAATAAAACGACTGCCTGATAAATTTGCACCCGATAAATCCGAATCCATCATGCTTACGCCAAAAATACTGCTATTTGCTAAATTCGCACGAGCAAGATGAATACGCGTCATGACAGTTAAATCTAAATTTAAATTCGATAAATCACTCTCATCTAAATTCACATCGCGCAAATCTGTACCCCATAAATCGGCATGACGAAAATCGAGTTTTGATAAATCTAACCGTCGAAAATCTTTGCGACGCAAATCAGCAACATGGGCACTATCTGCAGTTTTAAGTGTTTGTTCTATATCAATGCGCGTTAAATCCGCTGCAAAGACATTGAATCCCAACGCAAACAAAATCACACCGACATTTATTTTTTTTATTTTTTGCAATTTCATTAAATCATACTCCCGAATTTAAAATTTCATCCAACGCAAACGATTCGCATTTGATACCACCGTCACCGAAGACATCGCCATCGCTAACCCTGCGATCATCGGATTGAGTAA
>CAJBJW010000115.1 GCA_903953455.1 uncultured Pseudomonadota bacterium
CTTGATTAACTGCCGATTGAACAGTTTGCTGGGTTAATGTGCTCGATAAATTCACGCTAGGCAACTGAATTGATTGTCCCGCAGGCAATGTATCCCCTAATTTCGTCCCAGAAGTGATAAATTTTAGCGTATCGGTGACTGTCGCTAAAATAGCTGTGTCTTTTTCACTCATGACCGTTGGATTGACTAAAGCATTTGTTTCCAACACAGTTGTTTCAGTGGATGTTGCTAATGTATTTGCAAGAGTTGCAGTCATATCAGTAGTCGTCAACAGTGCGACGTTCAATGCCTCTGCTGATGCCGCAGATGGCGTTGCTAAATTAATCTGATCATTGAGTGCACTTGAGAAGCCTTCAGCTACAACAGAACCTTGCGCTGCTTGTATATTATCTACAACGGGCGTCGCTTGTGCTGTGATTGTATTCGTTTGCGCAGTAGTCGTTACAGTAATCATAAGAGTTACCTGTTTATGTAAGTTTTCGTCTTTTACCTAGACTGTTTCTAGGTTACGGTATATTTTTTTCGTCCCAAACGCGAAGAATGCTCATCTTGCTCATGTTGTTCACGTTTATTTTCGTGATGCTGCTCTACTTTTAACGCTGATTCGCGGACTTTTTGTATAATTTGTGTATTCTGGTACATCATTTCCCATGTTTTACGTTTGAGTAAAACATCTTGCTCCATGTTTTTGAGAATCTTTTCTTGGCCTGTAATAGCAATATCAAGTTTATCAATAAAGGATCTAAATTCGATTAATCTCGATACTTTTACGCCACCTTTTGCAAATGCATTACACTTATCGACATAATCGCTACGATATGAACTCAAGCCTTCAACCTGCCCTTTCATTTGGGTCTGTTGTCTTTGTGCTTGACCTAAAACTTCCAAGGATTTTTGCTCTTGGGTAGCTTTAATATCAACAATAACTTGCAATCGCTTTGATCTTTTCATGGAACACTCGCTTTAACGTAAATTTAATAACAGTTCTAATTGATGCAACCCTTTTTCGATGTCTACTGATTCATCCATATCCTGCTGTAAAAACTCCAATATCACTGGATGTTTTTCTATCGCTTTGTCAATTCGTGGATCAGAGCCGGGTTGATATGCACCAACACTAATTAAATCTTTATTTTGCTGATAAATTGAATATAAACGCCGCAAATCTCGTGCCAATTTCAAATGATTTGCATTTGAAATGTCTGGCATGACTCGACTCACCGATGCTTCAATATCAATAGCGGGAAAATGTCCAGCCTCAGCTAATGAACGTGATAAAACAATATGCCCATCAAGTACCCCTCGCGCAGCGTCAGCAATCGGATCATTAATATCATCACCCTCTGTTAAGACCGTATAAAACGCGGTAATTGAACCACCGCCTTCATCTGCATTGCCAGCTCGCTCAACTAAATGCGGCAATTTCGCAAACACAGAAGGCGGATAGCCTTTTGTAGCAGGCGGCTCATCAATAGCGAGTGCAATTTCCCGATGCGCTTGTGCAAAACGAGTCAGTGAATCCATTAACAATAAAACGTCTTTACCTTGATCTCTAAAATACTCTGCAACACTCGTTGCCAGTAATGCACCATGAACACGCATTAGCGGTGGACAATCTGCGGGACTTGCAATAATCACAGCACGTTTTAAGCCCTCTTCCCCTAATGTTTTCAATACGAATTCATTCACTTCTCGTCCACGCTCACCCACTAACCCAACAACAACAATATCAGCGTTAGTAAATTTCGTCATCATGCCAAGCAGGATACTCTTTCCCACACCGGTTCCAGCAAATAAACCCATGCGTTGACCACGACCCACCGCAAGAATGGAATTAATTGCACGAATTCCAACATCCAAAGGTTCTCTAATGGGTTTGCGCGAAAGCGGGTTAATCGTCTTTCCATTTAATGAAATTTGCGCTGTTGTTCGCAATGGTCCTTTATCATCCAGCGGATTTCCTGCTCCATCAAGTACGCGCCCAAGCAATCCAAATCCCACTTTTGCTAAGCTATTTTTTCCCATTGGGATAACGCGACAATCAGGCTCTAAACCATGAACCTCAGAAGTTGGCATCAAAAAAACTTTCGAACCTGAAAAACCAACTACTTCCGCTTCAATCATGCGACCATTTTTTGTCTCAATCTGACAACGCGAACCAATTGCAGCACGACAACCTACCGCTTCGAGGGTGAGCCCCACCATACGCGACAGTTTACCTTCCACAACTAAGTCGTGAGGTATATCGGCACGTTCTTCATAAACCTTTAATCTTTCTAACCAGTTTTCACAACGATTAGCTTTGGGGATCATGATCTTCCTCAGGTATAAATTCTTCCCCAAATAGGGATTCGAGTACCGTTCCTAGTCGATTTTCAATGGTCGCATCAACGTGTGAAACGTCGCTATCTACTTTGCATCCACCACGTGTTAGAGAGGAATCTTCTAAAATTTTCCACGCAGACGGTGTGTCATTTAAACCTAAATTAAATCGTACTAATTCAGCGTCTTCAGGATGAAGATAAATTGTAATATTTTGTGATGCTAAGGGTAGCGCGTTGACAGCGGCTTTCACTGCTGCAATTACCTGCCCTGAATCAAGCTCAATTTCCCGATGCAAAATTTGTTTTGCAATTTTAACCGCTAAATTAGCTAAAGCATGTTCGACGCGATCATCTAGGTTCTTGAAAGGCTCAGTCAATGATTCGAGCAATGTCACGAGTTGATTCGTGCGCACCTCAATGAGATGCACATTTTCATCGTATCCTTTTTTAGAACCCTCAACAAAGCCTTGCTTGTAACCTTCTTCTTTACCAACAGCAAAACCTTCAGATTGAGCTTGCTTTTGGATAGCTTCAATTTCTTCAACGGTCAATTGGGGAACGAGAGGCTCTTCTTCAATAAGAAGCAGTTCTTCCTCTTCAATTTCTTCCTCATAACTACCATCTGCACCAAAATTAGGCGTCGCCCACAAACGCAGCGACTCTAATTCGCTATCCGTAAAACGTGGACGATTAGACGAGCTGCTCATCACCCGCTCCTAAGCTAATCTCACCTGCTTCAGCCAAACGTTTCGCAATAACCAAAATATCTTTTTGTGATTGCTCAACATCCGCGAGTTTCGCAGGTGGTGAAGCGGCCAAATCGTCTCGTAACATTTCTGCCGCACGTTTTGACATATTCGAGAAGATTTTTTCTTTAAGTGTGTTATCAACACCACGAAGCGCGAGAAGCAAGTTACCTGTAGCAACCTCACGAAGAAGTGTCTGCATACCACGATCATCAACGTTAATAAGATCTTCAAAGGTAAACATTTTTTCTTGGATTTCAGCCGCCAATTCTGCACGAACCTCAATAATTTCCGTCATCAACAATTCAGTTGCTGTGTGATCCATGAAGTTCAAGATACTCGCAGCAGTATCAATACCACCAAGTGCAGTCGATTTCACGTTATCAGATCCTGTTAATTGTTTTTCCATGACCAAATCAAGTTCACGAAGCGCTTGAGGTTGAATACCCTGCATTGTTGCAACACGCATCAATAAATCTGGGCGAATTGCAGCAGGGAATTGCATCATAACCTCACCAGCTTGCTCAGGCTCCATGAGTGACAATAAGGTGGCGATAATCTGTGGATGTTCGTCACGAATAATATCCGCAATTGAGCGTGTATCAAGCCATTTGAGCTGATCGATACCTTTCGATGGCCCCGTACTTTGGAAAATACGATCCAAAATACCACTCGCTCTCTCTACGCCTAGTGCATTGACTAAAACCGTACGGATGTAATCATCTGAGTTCATACCCAAAGGCGTGGCCGATTTTGAGTCAGTAATAAAATCTTCTAACACTTCCTCAATGAGCGACACGGAAATATCATTCACCTGTGACATGGCCGTCACAATCGTTTGTACTTCACGCGAATTCATTTGTTTAAGTACGTTTGAGGCTTTGTCCATCCCGACCGCAAGAAGTAAGATTGCTGCTCGATCGGTTTGCCGCATTAAAATTTGGGGTTCTTCACTATTCATCTTTCTTAATCCATAGTTTTAACACTTGAGCAACAATTTTTGGATCATCATCAACTAAGCGTTTCAAGTAATCCAAACGACTTTGATATGTTTTAGGCTCATCAAGTGACGCGAGTAATTCAGCCATTTTATCTTGATCATCTTCCGTTAATGCCAGTGGTTTACCATTGTCATCGAGAACAAATCCCGCTGCAAGTAGCGCCGCAACTCGAGACTGCTCTTCTGCTTCAACAATGGCACGTTTTTCATCATCATCTTTGGCAATCAAGCTACGAATAGTTGGGCGCAATATACCAAAGATGAGGAACAAGATAGCGAGTACGGCAACAGCTTGTTTTATTAAATCAACAAACCAAACCTCTTTCCATAATGGCAAATCTGGTGGCCCATCAACATCAACACCTCTAAAGCTGACATTCGTCACCGTCACCTGATCACCGCGTCCACTATCAAAACCCACTGCCTGCTTAACTAAATCATTGAAACGATTTAAATCTTCTTGCGCATAAGGTTGTGTTTTAGTGGCGACACCATCGGATTGAACAATATGTCGATCATCAACCACCACGGCAACTGATAAGCGTCTAAGCATGCCTGAAGCCAAGCGAGTGTGCGTGATAGTTTTATCTAGCTCGAAATTACGTGTTGCTGTTTTAGATGCATAACCTTGCTTTCCTGTCGTATCCGCCGCAGCTGAATTCGGCTGAGCGGGCGGAATAGCTTCGATAGCGGCACCAGCAGGTGTTGGTTGATTGGTTAATGCACCAGGAACACCTTGTGGATTTTCTTTATTTTGTTCTTCTGTTGTTTGCTCACTGCGTAATGCTGGCAAATCTGGATTGAACATTTCTTGCGTTTTGTCGGTTTCAGTAAAATCAACATCCGCTGATATTTGTACTCGCATTGCCTCCGAACCAACAAGAGGCGACATGATATTCTCAATGCGATGCATCAAATGTTCTTCGATGTTTGTTTTATACTCGAATTGACTAGTCGTCAAATTTCCGGCGTTATCTGCATGTGAATTGAGTAACTGCCCTTTATAATCAACAACGGTAACGTGATCAGCATCAAGTTGCGGCACACTTGAAGAAACTAAGTGAACAATCGCATCTACCTGCCCTTTATCAAGTGCACGGCCCTGATAGAGATGCACAATAACAGAGGCACTGGGTTTTTTACGTTCACGAACAAATACCGACTGCACTGGCAAGGCCAATAACACCCGCGCTGATTTCACGTTTTGAATGGACATGATAGTCCGTGCAATCTCACCTTCTAAAGCGCGCTGGAATCTTGACATCTCCGCATTCTTGCTAGTGCCAAAACTTTGTTCTTTATCGAGTAATTCGTAGCCTAAACTATTACTTTTAGGAAGACCTTGCGCAGCTAATTTAAGTTTAATTTCATTAACTTTATCAGACATGACCATAATGCCGCCGCCTTCTTCGATTTTATATTTCACGCCTTGGGCGTTTAATGAATCGAGAATTTCAGCGGTATCTTTGTCATTTAGCTCAACGTAAAGTCGTGCGTAATTTGCGTCTTGCGACCAAAGAACGACAGCAATACCAATTGCAACACTCAGTGCTAAACCCACCATAAGGGCAATTTGTCGTGCCATGGTAAGTTTTGCGAGTCCGCGTATAGCTGGATGGCCTTCGAGGTTAAGTCCGGCAATAAAGCCTTCAGCGCCCCCCGCGTTACCTGTTGTTATATCCGTTCCACTATCAGCAGTAGTGAGCGGATTCATGCTATTTTGTTCACTCATTGTCTAATCACAGTTGGTTGGATTACATGGGCATATTCATGACATCTTTGTAGGCTTCAACTAACTTGTTTCTAACCTGCAACATGGCTTGAAAAGAGACGCTCGCTTTTTGTGATGCCACCATCACTTCAGCAAGATTCATGGTTTTATCACCGCCCTCAAAAGCGGATTTAAATTTAGCAGCGACCTGCTGTTTTTCATTTACACCGTCAATGGCTTGCTTTAATACCGAGCCAAAATCAATGCCTTCAGAAGGTGCCTCAGGCACTTTATTTCCGACGACAGCAGATAAATTGCGAATTTGATCTAAAGCGGATGTGATGCGAATATCATTCATTTTTATTCTCTCTTAATCAGGGCGTTTGTATTATTTTATGCACAATTTATGCCACATAATAAGTAAAGGAGGGTGCATTTGATTTATTTACCCTGACATAAGATTTTCACTGTATTAAACGCCATGATTATGACGTTTAATACAGAATAGCCGCTTTATTCAGTCAAGAATACGACAAAGTGACGGGAATTTATCTTGATAAATCAAATTTACGCAATTTTTCTACCAATGTAGTTCGACGCATACCTAAACGTTTCGCGGCATGGGCAACAACGCCATTACATTCATCTAAAGCTTGACGAATTAAATTTAATTCTAATGTATTGAGGTATTCTTTTAAATCAATCCCTTCTTCGGGTAATTGAGTAATATTATCAAATTCATCAATTTCCCTAGGTGCCATCAACTCTTGCATTTCTTCATAAGTTGTCTGTGTTGCGTTTTCGACGATCATTGCCGTTACTTTAATTGTTTCAGCAAAGTTTTGATTGTCATGCACCGATTCTTCGATTTGCATTTGATCTGCATTATCAACGCGATTAACTTTGAATTTTTCCGGCAAATCATCCACATCGACTTGGGCACTAGGATAAATAATGGCTAAACGCTCAATTAAATTCGCCAATTCACGTACATTTCCAGGCCATTCGTAACCCATCAATGTGGCGAGCGCATTGGGCGTTAATTTAATAAAACCGCGATTACTGCTTTGCATTCTCGCAACTAAATCTTCGATTAAGACCGGAATATCGTCTGATCGATCTTTTAATGGTGGCATTTCAATGGGAAATACATTGAGTCGATAAAATAAATCTTCTCTGAAGCGATTATTCACAATTTCTTCTTCAAGATTACGATGCGTCGCTGCAATAACTCGAACGTCACATTGCATCACTTTATTGCCACCTACTCGCTCAAACGTTCGCTCTTGCAAGACACGCAGTAATTTTACTTGCATTGAAAGTGGCATATCGCCAATTTCATCTAAAAATAATGTACCACCTTCCGCCATTTCAAAGCGCCCTTGACGAGATGTTAACGCGCCCGTAAAGGCACCTTTCTCATGGCCAAATAATTCACTTTCAAGGAGCTCAGAGGGAATTGCACCGCAATTAATAGGTACAAAGGGTTTTGCATTACGCGTAGAGGCATCATGAAGCGCATTCGCAACAACTTCCTTGCCCGTGCCCGATTCACCTAAAATGAGCACTGTTGCATCAGACTGCGCTACTTGCGCGATCAATTTTCGAATATGCACCATAGATTCACTTATACCTTTTAAGCGCGTGGCAACAGTTGAAAGAATGGCAGGATTTTCAACCGAATGCAGCACTAAGGTGGTTTGTGTATTGGTGGATTTATTTGATAGTGAGGTGTTGTGAATGGGGAGTTTTGCTAACAGGGGAATTAATTGGGTATGTTTTACTGGCCACGGCAAAACATGAAAGAGTTTTTCATGTATTTCCGATGCATTTTCAAGCGCAAATTCTGCAATAAAAATAACAGGAATTTTATTTGCCATCCCGATGACTTCATTGAGAATCGTATCCTGCTTACGTATACCTTCTCCGATAAAAACACCACAAACAAAATTAATTTCTTGCACGTAATTGGCGTAATTTTCTGATCCAATGGTTTTTACCTGATGCCCCATAAACTGAAAAATAATTTCAATTTCTTGGATGCGCGACAAATTATCGTCGATTAACAAAATAGGAGGTAATGCCATATTTTCACTCATTTAAACTATTTATATACGATTATTTTTAAGTGTAAGGTGCTTTTTTCAACGCATAAAGCACGGCTTTGAATCAAAATACTTTTCGTTTTTCAGTTCATTATTGCATTTTATTTAAGTAATTTGAATCGATATACAAAAAAAGCCTACTTTTTAGCACTTGACAAAAATTTACCAACGTAGACACTAGTCATGTCTAAACAACCCAGTGAGCGTTTTCATTGAACGATATGCCCCTTAGTATGCTAATTGGCCTACTTGTATTTATGCTTGTTTTATCTGCTTTTTTCTCTGGTTCTGAAACGTCACTTATGACAATTAACCGTTATCGATTAAGGCACTTAGTTAAACTTAAGCATTCTGGTGCCATAAAAGCGCAACAATTATTGCAACGTCCTGATCGCGTGTTAGGGTTGATTTTATTATGTAATAATTTTGTTAACAATTTTGCGTCATCTATTGCGACTGTCATTGCAATAAAACTCTATGCTGATCAAGAATCAAGTGTAGCCATTGCTGCCGCAATTTTGACACTGGTTATGCTTATTTTCTCCGAAGTCACTCCTAAAACACTCGCTACGCTCAAGCCAGAATTATTAGCACTCCCTTCCGCTTGGGTTTATACCATTCTCCTAAAAATATTTTACCCCATTGTCTGGCTAATTAATTCATTAGCACACTTACTTTTGCGAACAATTGGCATGGATGCAAGCAAAACAAATCACACTGAGCTTAATAAAGATGAATTGAAGAGCATTATTTCCGAAGCGGAAAGTGTGATGCCTATTCGTTATCAAAAAATGCTACTTGGTATTCTGGATTTAGAATCGGCTACGGTGGAAGACATTATGACGCCGCGCAACGAAATTGTGGGAATTGATTTAGAAGCACCCATTGACGAAATTATTTACAACATAAAACATAGTACGCATACACGTCTACCTGTTTACAAACAAAATATTGATCGTGTCATTGGATTTTTGCATTTGCGCAAAGTGCTTATTGAGCTTAATCAGGAAAACTTTGATAAGCAAACCGTTATTAGCCTGCTGAGTAAACCCACTTTTGTACCTGAAAGCACGCCCGTTCACACGCAGATGCTTCGTTTTAAAAGTGAAAAGATTCGAATTGGTCTTGTGGTGGATGAATATGGCGATGTGCAGGGACTTGTTACGCTGGATGATTTGCTTCAAGAGATTGTAGGTGAGCTTATCACTGAGGAAGCAGATTATATAAAACTTCAAAGTGATGGAAGTTATTTAGTAGATGCATCCTTAACAGTTCGTGAACTTAACCGATTAACTCAGTTTTCGCTTCCAACGGAAGGCCCTAAAACTGTTAATGGATTGATTTTAGATTTCATGGAAATGATTCCTGATGCGGGAACCAGTATTCGTTTACATGGTTACGCACTTGAAATTATTAAACGCGATAAAATCTCGGTTAAAATGGTCAAGTTTTTGGCTCGCCAAAAAGTCTAATTTATTTAATGCGCTATTTGTCAATGCGCATTAAATATTTAAAAGACCTTTTATTTTTTCAAAATCTGACTTTAATAACACTTTACCACCATTTTCTTCGACAATTTCCTTAATATGATCAAATGTCGTAAGGCCTGCAATTTTTTGTAATTGCTGATAGCGCTTAGCCGCTATAATTACCATCCCCTCTGGAATTTTCTGCTCCATAGAATTTGGCTTTATCACATTAATTTCTTGTTTTTGTATCAGTCCTTTTGACTTATTTTCAGCGTTTTTTTGTTGGTAAACTTTGATTACGGGATGAAGCATATTTTCAATTTGCTTTTCACACCAAATTGCAAAATCAACGGCAAGCCACCGCGCAAAATCAACCGCCAAGTAGGGATGCAACCAAATACCTTGCTCTTGCGATAAGCCTTCTTTTTGTGTGATTACCAGCTGATTTTGGTCTTTTTGTGCATAATGCTTTAGATTTTCTAAATAATTTACGGTATGTTCATTATTGAGATAATCACGAGCTTGTTTATTAAATTGTTTTGCTGTTTTTGATGCATTCAAAAAAGCGTTTTCTTGGAAAAACACTGGGAAATCACCATACTGCAATGTAATGATAGTTTGTGGCATATTCAATACTCTAAAAATAGAATTCATTAAATCAAGTAAACCAATTGTGCCATTTGCTATAACTACGCAAAGTGACATCGCCTTAAATGGGCGTGTTTACATAATGTTATTCAGTGTATCGACGTTTTTTTTAGGATACAAAACTTTAATCTAAAATTGTGACTAAGTTCACAGTTTTTAAAAAAGTTATATTGGAAGGAATCTATTTTATTTATGTTTTAAATACAGTAAAATCTGTAGGTTAGAAAATTTACGATATAAATTTTTAATGAGGTGCAGGAAATTTAGTCTACGCACTAAATGCCAATTTTTATTGAGGGATTTTTTTTATTTTTACTAAAAAATCGTTAATTCTTACGATTTTTTAGCTGCCTATACGGCAGTGCACTAGACTAAATTCAACTAATAAAGTCATACTTCTTTAAACTACCTGCACGGTAGTGAAAACCTAGTGAGTAGAGCACTTTGTTTTTATTGCGATTCTAAGCTACCTTAATTTCGGCAGTTCGTGCACATATTAACATACTATTAATAATGCACAATAGACGTGATTCTCAAAAAAATCACATGTTAAATTAAAAATAGAGGGAGGGAATAAATTGGGGTGAACGATGGGGCTCGAACCCACGACAACCGGAATCACAATCCGGGACTCTACCAACTGAGCTACGCTCACCATAGCGTATAAATAACGAAGAAAAACTTTTGGTACGCTTGGCAGGACTCGAACCTGCGACCCCCAGCTTAGAAGGCTGGTGCTCTATCCAGTTGAGCTACAAGCGCAAAATTGGTCGGGGTAGAGGGATTCGAACCCCCGACATCCTGCTCCCAAAGCAGGCGCGCTACCAGACTGCGCTATACCCCGATAATTTTTGAACACTTAGTAAAACTAAGAACGCCCATAATAACCATGGAATATTGAATCGTCAATTTTTATTTTCATATAAATTAAATTTTACTTTTATTCAACAAAACTTATATTTTAAAAACAATGAATTAAATAATTTTCCATGTTAATTCTTCACCCGCTTTGAGTGGCGTTATTTCGCCATATAGCGCGGGTATTGTCCATGCTTGTTTTTGCAGTGTTATCGTACCGGTATTGCGAGCTATCCGATAAAAATCGGCGCCATAAAAACTTGCAAAACTTTCAAGTTTATCAAGCGCATTCGCTTGCTCAAATATTTCTGCATACAGCTCCATAGCACCAAACGCCGTATAACATCCCGCGCAACCACATGCGCTCTCTTTTAGATGTGTGAGATGTGGAGCGCTATCTGTACCCAAAAAAAACTTCGCATTACCACTGATTGCAGCTTTAACAAGCGCTTGTCGATGCATTTCACGCTTTAAAATAGGTAAACAGTAATAATGTGGCTTGATGCCACCTGACAACATGGCATTGCGATTAAAAAGTAAATGTTGCGGCGTGATCGTCGCCGCAACAGTGCTATCTGCCGATTCAACAAATTGCACTGCTTCTTTTGTTGTTACATGCTCTAACACAATACGCAAATTTGGAAAGTGTTTCACAATATCGATTAAATACTGATCAATAAATTGCTTTTCACGATCGAAAATATCACATTCTGTGTCGGTTACTTCACCGTGTATCAACAAAGGGATATCATGTTTTTCGAGTGCGGCTAGTATGGGATAAATACGGGTGACATCCGCAACACCTGCATCCGAATTCGTTGTGGCGCCAGCGGGATACAATTTGAAGGCGTAAATATGCTCACTTTGCGCTGCACGTTCGATTTCTTCGAGCGTAGTTGCCGCAGTTAAATAGAGCGTCATTAACGGCTCAAACGACAAATCTGCAGGAATTGCCTGTAGAATTTCATCTCGATATATTAGCGCCTGCGCCACGGTTGTGACAGGTGGCTTAAGATTAGGCATAATAATTGCTCGAGCAAATTGGCGGGCAGTATGTGGCAAAACTGCTTTCAGCAGGGCGCCGCTGCGAACATGTAAATGACAATCATCGGGGCGTGTTAAGGTGAATGTTTTCATAATTAGCTCATAAATCTGTAAAATAAGCGCATTCTATAGGCAAGTGCCTTGAAAAACGAATAATTAACGCCATATTTTAATTTTTTGGAGCGACAAAAATGCCAATTTACGAATATCAATGTCAATCGTGCAATCACGAACATGAAGCTTTGCAAAAATTAAATGCAGACCCACTAAAAGATTGCCCCGTTTGTGAACAACCCGAATTAGTTAAAAAAATTTCCGCATCCGGCTTTCGCCTTAAAGGCAACGGTTGGTACGAAACTGACTTTAAAAGCGGCACTAAAAAAAATGTGGCTGGTGACGCAACGTCTTAGTCTTAGTCTTAGTATTAACATACCATGTACTAATATTCATTTTGATATTTAGTCATCAATAGAAAAGCAAGAATGTAAACGAATTCTGATGGTATTGCTGCGCAATGCGTGGAATTGAAGAAAATAAAAAAATTTTAATTATAAAACAGGAAAAACCTATGCGTACCCACAAATGTGGTGAAATTAACCTTCAACAACTTGATCAAACCGTCACCATTTGCGGCTGGGTTCATCGTCGCCGCGATCATGGTGGCGTTATCTTTATCGATTTACGCGACCGAGCAGGGCTTGTGCAAGTCGTTTTTGATCCTGATTTACCTGACATGTTCAGCATTGCTGAACATGTGCGCAGTGAATATGTATTGCAAATTAGCGGTATAGTTCGTGCTCGCCCAGAAGGCACAACGAACAAAAATATGCACTCAGGTGACATCGAAATTTTGGCGAAAAGCATTGTTGTTTTAAACGAATCTGAAACACCACCGTTCCCCATTGAAAGTGACATTGAAGTGAATGAAGAGCTTCGTTTGCGTTATCGCTACTTAGATTTGCGTAAAGTAGCGATGCAGGAAAAAATGCGCGTTCGTCGTGATGTCACACGTATTTTGCGTAATTATCTTGATGATAATGATTTTTTCGAAATCGAAACGCCCTATTTAACAAAAGCCACGCCCGAAGGTGCTCGTGATTATATTGTGCCGAGCCGGACACATGAAAATTCGTTTTTCGCGTTGCCACAATCCCCTCAGCTTTATAAACAAATGCTGATGATTGCCGGTTTTGATCGTTATTATCAAGTCGTTCGTTGTTTCCGTGATGAAGATTTACGCGCTGATCGTCAACCTGAATTCACTCAGCTTGATATTGAAACATCCTTCATGAATGAAAATGAAATCATGAATGTAATGGAAGAAATGATTCGTCAATTATTTGATAAAGTCATCAATGTTCAACTTGACAGCGTTTTCCCTCGCATGACCTATGCAGAATCTATGTCGCGTTTTGGTGTGGATCGCCCTGATTTGCGTATCCCGCTTGAACTCGTGGATATTGGCGAGGATATGAAAGCCGTTGATTTCAAAGTTTTCTCTGCACCAGCAAATGATCCTAAGGGTCGCGTCGTTGCTATGCGTGTGCCTAATGGCGGTGATCTAAGTCGTAAAGACATTGATGATTTAACTAAGTTCGTTAGTATTTATGGCGCAAAAGGCTTGGCATATATCAAAGTCAACGATTTAAATGCAGGCATTGATGGTTTACAATCACCGATTGTGAAATTTGCACCAGCAGAAGTTTGGGCAAGTGTATTAGCAAAAACCAATGCACAGAATGGTGATTTAATTTTCTTTGGTGCCGATAAAACCAGCATTGTCAATGAAGCTATGGGCGCATTGCGTGTCAAACTCGGTCATGACTTGAATTTGATTCAAGGCGATTGGAAACCGGTTTGGGTGATTGATTTCCCCATGTTTGACTGGGATGAAAAAGCCGGCCGATTTAACGCAATACATCACCCCTTTACCGCGCCAAGTTGCTCGGTTGAGGATCTAAAATCAAATCCTGCAACAGCGCTTTCTCGTGCGTATGATTTGGTGTTAAATGGCACTGAAGTGGGTGGTGGTTCAATTCGTATCAACCGTCCTTCTATGCAACAAACCGTATTTGAAATTTTAGGTATTGGCGAAGAAGAAGCACGTGAAAAATTTGGTTTCTTACTGGACGCACTGAAATATGGCGCTCCTCCGCATGGTGGCTTGGCGTTTGGGCTTGATCGTTTAGTAATGTTAATGACCGGATCAAGTTCAATTCGTGATGTGATTGCCTTCCCCAAAACACAATCTGCTGCCTGTCCGCTGGTCAGTGCACCTGCAGTGGTGACGGATGAGCAGTTAAAAGAGTTAGGCATTCGTTTAATTAAGCCTGCTGGAAAAGAAAAGCCTTAACCTCCTCGTTTTATCTTGCCTGCTAAGTATCGCAAAATATCGTGTGATACTTAGCTTTAACTTCTCGATATTATTGAAAATTGTGACGGAGTTCTCATTTTTCACAATTTTAGTTTTGCTCGCAACTCACGATAAAGTAATATCCCCTATCGGTTTATTTTTGCGCTTAGGAATTTTACATGGATATTCAAACATCGTCGTTTAACAATCAAATGCTCCAAGCCATGAAGTCATTGGTGGAAAGTAATTTAAATTTAACTGTTGGACAAAAACTCCCTGTTAACGTATACGCTATTAATCATAGCGTGATTACCTTAAAGTGGGGTGGGCAATTTATTGCTGTTGAAAATCAAAATTCTTGGGCGTCTCTTACACCGCATTTAGGACAAAATATTACGCTGCAAGTCTCAAAAACAATCCCTGAGTTGGAATTTAAAGTGATCGCACTGAATGCTTCCGCTTCCAATGCCACGCTTCCTAGCGCAGAAAAAATGAATGCGATGCGTTTAACGTTAGCAAATGCACCGCTCATGAATCGCATTGATGAATCGTTGAAAAACTTTGCTAATAATGTTCAAGGCCAACATCGTATGCAAGCTGAGGTTGTTGGGCTAGTTGGGCAAAAAATTCAATTACAAATGTTTATTGAAGATGCACAAAAATCCATCAATGGCGCTAAAAAAATGCTTATCAGCATTGATCCAAGCCAATTACAACGTTTACCCAGTGAAAAAGGCGAAACGCTTCGTGTGGGGCAGTCATTAACATTAGCCATTACAAAAATTGGATCAATACCTGAATTCAAGCAATTGCCAACCACGCCACGAGCTATTCATGAGGCGCAAGTGAGTGAATACATGAAACAATTGCTGCCACGTCATGAATCATCAAGCGTATTATTTAATCAATTACGCACTAATTTGCCGCAAATGGATATTCAAAATGAATCCCTTGCGCAAACCTTAAAACAAAATGCCTCTGCACTTTTTGAGCATCTACAACCTAAAGAGCAATTGTTTGATCCACAAAAACTAAAACGCTTAATATATTCTTCTGGGCTTTTTTTTGAAGCGAATGAAGCGGCTTCACCTACTTTTTTAAAAGCACCCGCTCGCACAGCTACGCCTATTGTTGTGCCCACAGCGCCGCCTATTGATTTAAAATTACCTTTACTTCGTTTAATGCAACATGAAGGGGTCAATGCACCATTAAAACAGTTAACATCTCATTTTTTGCAAAGCTTATTAAAACAAGATGCATCTTCAAATTCATTAACGCAAAATAATGAAGAAACGCAATCTGCTGTAACACAAACAAAGGCTCAGCTGCATTCGGAATTATTGCAACTCTCACGCGCTGAAAATATTCCTCAGTCATTAAAGCAACTCGCTAATGATATTCTGCCGCATTTAAAAGCGACACAGACAGAAGAAGAATCCTCTGCAAGTTTAGTCCATGCAAGCCATGATGCGCCTACTGATGCAGTGCTGAGTAACGATTTTAAAAAGGATTTGTTTAAATTAATGAGCACCATTAAGCAAGGACTTGCGCAACAACGTGAATTAGAGCTCAGCAAAAATCAAGTGGAAGGCCTGAAGAGTTTACACAATAAAACAGAAAATGCGCTGGCAAAAGTCGTGCTAGATCAGCTCCATTCTTTACCTAAAGAGGATGGAAATAAACAATTATGGGCGCTTGAATCGCCATTTTTAATTGATAACAAAGTTGAAACATTAGCGATGGAAATTCAACATGATAAAACACCCAACGCACAAAATCAGCAGGATCAACATTGGTCTGTGAATTTGACACTTGCGCCTCCTGCCCTAGGTAATGTGCAGTGCGTCATTTCGTATCAAAATGGCGTTATTAATACGCACTTTAAAAACCAATTACCTGAAACCACCAATTTAATCAGTAAAAATTTAGATACACTCAAGCAGCAGTTACAAAATGCCGGATTAATTAGTGGTCTGATGACTTCAAATAACAGTTTTAAACCACTTAAATCCGTATATGCATCAATGAATCAATCATTATTGAATGAAACCGTGTAATTTTTTTGCTAGAATGCAAGTCGCAATCAAAAATACGAAACCAAATCATAAAATTGTTTAGTTTTTGCTGTTTTGCATAATGACACGTTAAAGGAAATTTACGATGACTGATAAAAAGCTGAAGATTTTAATTGTTGATGATAATGTCCAATTACGGACGCTTTTACGGATTACGTTTACTCGTCAAACAGATTATCAGTTACTAGAAGCAGAAAATGGCGTTGAAGGTTTAAAATTAGCACTTGATGAGCGTCCTGACGTTGTCATCACAGACGTAATGATGCCGGGCGAACTTAATGGCCTTGATTTGTGTCGCAAAATAAAGGCCTCTGAACATCAGTCTTGTTTCGTTGTTTTGCTTTCTGGTAAAGGTCAACAGTCTGATATTGACAGTGGCATGCAAGCGGGTGCTGATGTGTATCGTGTCAAGCCATTTAGTCCGATTGAACTTATTGATATCGTAAAAGAGTTTCAAATAAAATAATTATTTTTTATTAGATTTATGACGCCGAGAGACGAAAAAGTCTTTCAGTATTTGAGCGCAGTGTGTTTCTAAAACTCCACCGTGCCAGTTTACACGATGATTTAAAAATTCTGCATTCGCAAGGTTAAGCGCGTTGCATACAGCTCCTCTTTTTTCGTCAAAAGCACCAAAAACTAGCCGTTTGATTCGCGCTTGACCAATTGCGCCCATACACATAACGCAAGGCTCTAACGTCACATAGAGCGTAGTATCAATTAACCTGTAATTTTCAAGCTGTTTACCTGCTTGCCGCAAAGCGACAATTTCTGCGTGTGCGGTTGCATCATGCGTTGCAATGACGGCATTAGCACCTTCAGCAATCATTTTTTCATTTTTAACCAATACAGCACCCACAGGCACTTCTCCTTGATCTTGTGCGCGTTGAGCAAGTCGAAGTGCATAGCGCATCCAACTTTCATCTATTTCACGTTGTTTGTCAGCTAAATCGGTTAAAATATCAGTCATTTTTTACTCTTAGTATTCATACTCTAAATTCATGTCGAAATCACATTTTATTCATACACTCTTTCGTCCAGAAGTTTTAGCGCTCTCTGCGTATCATGTCGCCAATGCTAAAGGTTTTATTAAACTCGATGCAATGGAAAATCCGTATACTTGGCCGCTGTCATTAAAAGATCAATGGCTAAAATGTTTGAAAGAGTGTGAAATTAATCGCTATCCTGACCCACAAGCACACACATTATCTAGCACGCTTAAATTACGCAATCAACTTCCCGAGTCCGTTGATATTTTGCTTGGCAATGGATCAGATGAAATTATTCAGTTATTACTGATGGCACTTCCACCCGATTCTCATGTGCTCAGTACAACGCCAAGCTTTGTGATGTATAAGCAAATCAGTGATTCTTTAGGGTTGCATTATCATGGTGTTTCACTGCGAGAAGATAATTTTGATCTCGATTTACCTGCAATGCTTCAAGCCATTGAGCAGTACAATCCCTCGGTTATTTTCCTAGCGTATCCTAATAATCCAACAGGAAATCTTTTTGATGAAAAGGCCATAGAACACATTATTAGCGCAGCAAAGGGACTTGTGATTATCGACGAAGCTTATGAGCCTTTCGCTAATAAAGCGAGCTTTATGCATAAGGTTATGCACAATGTACTCGTTATGCGCACTGTTTCAAAATTGGGATTAGCTGGTTTGCGCCTTGGATATATCGTTGGTGAAAATGAAATTATTGCGCAACTTCATAAAATCCGTCTTCCATACAACATTAACGTACTCACGCAAGCCAGCGTTCAATTCGCACTTGAGAATCACTCAGTTTTTGAAGAACAAACCAATGCCATTTGCATTGAACGCACCGTTATGTTCAACACCCTTAATGCGCTAGATGGAATTTGTGCTTATGAAAGTGCTGCCAATTTTATTTTATTTAAAGTACCACAAGATAATGCCAGTCGGATTTTTGAATCACTGAAATCGCAAGGCGTTTTAATTAAAAATATGTCACCACAAGGGGGGCTGCTTCGTGATTGTTTGCGCGTTACTGTTGGAGCGCCTGAGGAAAATCAGGCTTTTTTAAACGCTTTAAAAATCGCATTAAATCACTAATTATTCTGGCAACATCTCAAAGACAAGTTTTGCCATAGTTTGAATGCCGCCACCCTGCCCTAATTTTTCGCGAACAATGTTAAGATTCTCGCGTTGCATTTGGGCAGCTGATGGATTGCTTAATAAACGCGACACTTCATTCGCTAAATTTTCAGGCGTTGCGTCGTGTTGAATTAATTCACGTACAATGCCTTCACCAAAAATAATATTAGGTAATCCAATAAAGCGTGTTTTAACCAAATACCGCCCAAGCCAATAGGTCAACGCATTTAATTTGTAGCAAATCACCATAGGGATATTCATCAAAGCGATTTCAAGTGTGGCAGTACCCGAGCACGTCATTATCACATCACAACATTGCATCACATCATACTGCTGATGTTTAATGACCCTGACATCTATATCAGCCATGTTCAAATAAAACCCAATGAGCTCATCAGAAATGGAATCAGCTTGCGGCAAAATAAACTGGCACGTTGGGAAACGCATTTTTAATTGCTGTGCAGCAGACAACATAATGGGCAATAAGCGCTTAATTTCATTCACACGACTTCCAGCAACCAATCCAACAACTGGCACATCGGAATTCAAATTAAACGTAGCCAGAGCGTCTTGCTTGCTTAATTTAGGGATAACTTTATCTATAGATGGATGCCCCACATAACGCACAGGCACATTTTCAGCTTCATAATACGCACTTTCAAATGGAAAAATGACCGCCATCATATCAATGACCGCACCATATTTCTTCACGCGATCACGCCGCCACGCCCATACTTGTGGGCTCACGTAGAATAAAACTTTAATGCCATGTTTTTTAGCGAATTTGGCTAATTGATAATTGAATTCTTTGTAATCAACGCAAATAAGTAAATCTGGTTGTTCATGAAGTAAAGCATTTTGCATTGCTTTAAGTACGCGACGTATTTCGATATAGCGTCCCAATACTTCAGCTACCCCAATGACTGAAATTTTACTTGAGTCATAGCAAAGTTCGATACCCGCTTCAGCCATTTTAACACTACCCATTCCAACGCCAATAAGTGATGGACGTTGTGTTCTTAATTCGGTAAATAAATTGGCCGCGTGCTGATCACCCGAACTTTCACCCGCACTAAAAAAAATCTTAATGGTGCACCAATGTTCTATCAACTTCAGAAGGTTCGTCTTGATAACGCGAATGAATATCTAATACATCGTCCCATACGTTAAAGAAGGCATTCACACATTGTGGATCAAAATGTGAACTGCTGTTGTCTTTTAAAAATTGACACGCCTCCTCAAGCGTCCAAGCGCGTTTATAGGGGCGAGGGGAAGTGAGTGCATCAAAAACATCGGCGACGGCAACAATTCGGCCATATAGTGGAATATCTTCGCCTTTTAAACCATTTGGATAACCACTACCATCAAATTTTTCATGATGTGTTAGCGCCAGAATTGCTGCTGTTGAAATGAGATCACATTCACTTCCATCTAAAATTGCATGACCAATAGAGGCGTGTTGTTTCATAATGAAAAACTCTTCCTCCGTCAATTTTCCCGGTTTAAGTAAAATGGCATCGGGCGTCGCCACTTTACCAATATCATGCATGGGTGCAGCTTGAAGGATTAAATCTTGTTCATCAATAGAAAGCCCTAACTCTCCAGCAATTAACCGTGAATAATTGGCCATGCGCAGCAAATGCTGACCTGTTTCGGGATCACGATGCTCGGCAGCTTTTGACAAGCGAATAATCATTTCACGCTCTCTTGCGCGAATTTCCTCGGTGGATTTTTTAACTTCAGCAGCTAACCATGCGGCGCGATCAGAAAGTGCACGTTGACTCTCACGCAGGGCCAATAAATTACGAACGCGAGCCAATAATTCGAGTTTATCCACCGGTTTATTGAGAAAATCATACGCGCCTAAATCGAGCGCGTTGGTTCTCACATCACTTTCGGTATCGGCAGTGACCATAATGATGGGAATCGTTTGATGCTCATAAATGGCTTTGAAACGCATAATAAATTCTAGACCATCCATTTCCGGCATCATGTAATCAAGCAAAACTAAATCCGGTTCATGGCTTCCACACCAATCAATAGCTTGTTTTGGCTCACTAAAACAAATCGATTCCAAATCGTCTATTTTTTTTAGCAAATGGCGAAATAAAGTGAGATTAGTTGCATTATCATCAACAATTAAGACTTGGTACATAGCAATGCCTATTTATTATTTTGAATAAAATGTTGAGCACGATCCATTTCAATGTGAATTTGTGCAGTTAATTTTTCAACTTCAGGCCAATTTTTGTCTAATGAAATTTTTTCAAGCTCCTCTGCTAGCGTAGCTAATTTCAACGCACCGACGTTATAGGAAGAGCCTTTTATTTCATGCGCAATGGCTTTGATTGTATCGGAGCGATTATCCATAGCACTGCTTAGTTTAAGTTTCAATGAAACTAGGGATTCGCAGAAAACATCAAGTAGTTCATTTATAATTTCAATATCATCATCAAATAAAGCACTTAGACGCTGCCTATTGATAGGCGATTCATCAAATACTTCTTCGTTTGTAGAGGCGTCGTCTAAACTAATTGAAAACAATTCGATTTCTTCGGTGTTTTCTTCTTCTGGGAGCCATTTATCAAGCATTTTCGATAAAACAGCACTGCTAATTGGCTTGGTCATATAATCATCCATGCCAGCATCTAAACATAATTTTTTATCGCCTTCAATGGCGTTTGCTGTCATAGCAATAATTGGCAGTCGTGTTTTATTGACGTGTGATTCACTCTCTCGAATAATTCGTGTCGTTTCAAATCCATCCATGACAGGCATTTGACAATCCATTAAGATCAATGCGTAATTTATTGCGTCTAGCTTTTCTAATGCTTCTTTACCATGATTGGCTATGTGAATACTGTAACCTAATTTGCCTAGCAAATGTTGCGCGACTTGCTGGTTAACCAAATTATCTTCAACAAGGAGAATTAAAAATTGTTTTTTAGGTAATGTGACATTTTTTTGGATTACCGAACGAGGAAGCACTGAGCGCATAACTGCCTGCCCATTATTTTCAATTTCAGCAAAATCTTCTGGATGAAACACTTTAACAATCGAATCAAATAACGCTGATTGTTTAACGGGTTTAACCAATACGGTTGATACACCATTATTGAGTAATTGCTGTTTCAAATTAGCATCAAGCGCATCTTGGCAAGCAATAATAGGCAAATGGTAGAAATGCCCCTCTGAATGAACAGCATCCATCATGCTAAACAGATTGTCAATTTTCAATTCCGCTAATAAAAGCAGATCATAATCATGACCAATAGATTTCGCATCATTGAGTAAAAACAACATTTCATTAATATTATCTGCCGTATTAATCAAACATCCCCAAGCACTTAAATACGCTAAATAAATATCGTGATTTCCGCTGTTTTCGCCGACAACTAAAACGCGTTTACCGCGCGATTTTTCAATCGAAAATTCTTTTTGTGTGAGAGCAATTTTTAATGGAATTTCAATCCAAAAAGTAGAGCCACTGTCTTCGATACTCGTCAGACCGATACGCCCACCCATGAGTTCAACTAAGCGTTTTGAAATTGAAAGCCCAAGACCTGTGCCACCATATTTTCGTGTTGTTGAACTATCCGCTTGAGAGAACGGTTTAAATAAATTTTCCTGCGCTTGTTTGGAGATACCTATTCCACTGTCACTCACTTCTGCGTGAACCCAAACAACACCATCATCAGGTTGTTGCTCAATGATAGTCGCACGCAAAATGACAGCGCCATATGAGGTAAATTTGATGGCGTTACTAAAGAAATTCAGCAGAATCTGACGAATGCGAATAGGATCGCCAATAAGCAATTTTGGAAGTTCGGGATCAATAAAAGTCATCAATGACAACGATTTTTCATAAGCTCGTGTTGCCATCATATCGGCACTACTTTCTAATAAGTGCTGTAAAGAAAACTCAATGGATTCTATTTGAAGCTGTCCCGCTTCAATTTTTGAAAAATCTAAAATATCGTTGATAATTGTCAGAAGTAGATGTGACGACGTCTTAATAATATTGGCAAATTCCACTTGTTCTTCATCAAGTGGCGTATCAAGTAAAAGATCCGCCATGCCGATAACACCATTCATCGGTGTACGAATTTCGTGACTCATTGTTGAGAGGAAGTCAGATTTAATGCGCACGGCATTTTCAGCGTGTTGTTTTGCGAGTTTGAGTTCTTCTTGAATGGCTTTAATTCGGCTAATATCGCGAAAACAAGCAACTGAACCCACTACCTTGTCACCATCAATCAGCGGTGATGCAACCATACTTACTTCAACACGTTGACCCTGCTTATGAAAGAAAATTTCATCATCTGAGCGATGGCGTTTTTTGAACTTCATACACAGCGAAATTGAACTCTCTTCAAACGGCAGTACTGTACCATCTAAGCGTTGAGGATGAATAATATCATGAATAAACTTCCCTTTAACTTCCGCAAGTTGCCAACCTAATATGCGCTCCGCTTCAGAGTTTAAATAGGTTAAATAACCGTTCTCATCAAGCGTATAAACCCCATCACCTAAATTATCTAAGATCGTTTTTTGCCATGTTTCAGTTTGCGCGGTGACCTTATCGAGTTCTTTTTGCGCCGTGATATCGGTTCGAACCGAAATATAACGATCAATTTTTCCATTTTCATCCTTACAAGGAACAATGGTCGATT
The DNA here is from genome assembly GCA_903953455.1 of uncultured Pseudomonadota bacterium. Lineage (GTDB taxonomy): Bacteria > Pseudomonadota > Gammaproteobacteria > Methylococcales > Methylomonadaceae > UBA10906. The sequence goes on from CAJBJW010000115.1 coordinate 23,133, forward strand.
TTACCCAGTAAAATTGACCATTTTTTGAACGATTACAAACAGCCCCATTCCAAATACGCCCACTTTGGATGGTTGTCCACATATCAATAAAAAAGTCATTTGAGTGATACCCGGACTTTAAAATACGATGATTTTCCCCAATTAACTCCTTTTCACTGTAACCACTAATTTCGCAAAATCGTTGATTGACATAAATAATTTTTCCATGGCTATCACTGATACTGACAGTGGCGTGTTCATCTAACGCACTTTTTTGCAGCCGTAAGTCATCTAAAATATCAGTGACAATTTTTTCGTATTGGCGAGTATGTCGTATGATGAAAATGTAACTGATAAAAACGCCAACCATAAGCATTTTGCTAACCGGCGAAAAGTCAGTGGACAATAAAACAGCGGCCGAAAAAACAAAAGCACTTACTAAAGCGAGAAAACGCAATCTAATTTGTTTTTTTCGCAACTGATTTTTGATATCAAACAACATATAGAGAGCGTCCTATTTGAATATGATAAAAACAGGCCATTTTTTATTCAAATGACCCTAGCTTTATAAACAATCCAAAAATTATTTTTTAGCGATAGTGTTCCAAGCAGCAATCCACGCTTGTGACTGATATAAATCACTTTTTTTATCTAATGTTCCATTTAAAATCAATTCTAGCGTAGTGTAGATAATACCAAAAAAGCAACTGTAAATTAACATTGGCTCAAGCGAGCGAATTTCACCGTTATTGATTCCCAACTGAAATATTTTCAGCATTTTATTCACCGCAGGTGTTTTCAAAAAAGGTTTTTCATCACGCAAAAATTCTGCATGATTAACGGTTAATAAAAAACGTAACGCATCTGGGGCTTGATCAACCAATTTAAATAACAAATCAACTAAACTATGCAACTGATCCGTCGATTTTTTATTTCGACGTCGAATATCATCAATAGACACACTCAAACTATCCACAATATTGCTATATAAAACGCACGCCAGATGCTGTTTATTGTCAAAATACGCATAAATTTCTTGCGTATTATTTAGTTTTGCTGCAACAGCAATATCACTTAGTGATGTATTTAAATAACTTTTTTGAACAAATAAACTCAGTGCAGAGCGCAAAATCTCATCTTGCACTTGAGTGTTTTTTTGGGTAGAAATTTTTTCTTGTTCCATTTTATTCTCAGGGAGCCCAATCAATCAATGATCAGTTTTTCAAAGGGTTATCAATTTTTTCGTTGATATTTTCTCACACGGTAGTTGTTGTTACACAAATTTGAAAGCATATTGTTTAAATGATTTCAAATTATGCTTTCTGAAATTATACCACAACGTATTACAGCGGAAGAAATTATTGCTGACCGTCTGAAAAGACAATGTCAAACGGAGTATTCCTGCGACTGTCCACTCTGCCGTGATACAC
>CAJBJW010000116.1 GCA_903953455.1 uncultured Pseudomonadota bacterium
ACCGTAAACTAAAAAATAAACCTCACATAAACTGCCATCGCTCATATTCAAAAATATCCTCTATAATACCCACTACTACTTCTCTAAAATCTTTATATCTATTCAAGGTGTTTTTTTATGAAAATGACGGCGCAAGAATTTCTCGATTGGAAAACGAAGCATATTACCTTACTGGCTATGTCGGGTGCGGGTAAAACAACACTCGCTGATAAATTACCCAAATCCAAGTGGTATCACTATTCAGGCGATTATCGTATTGGTACCAAATATTTAAAAGAACCCATTTTAGACAATATTAAACGCCACGCGATGAGTGTCCCTTTTTTGCGCGAATTGCTACGCTCGGATTCGCTCTATATTAAAAGTAAAATTTCGTTTGATAATTTAACGGCGGTGTCGAGTTATTTAGGTAAATTAGGCGATCCAAGCAAAGGCGGTTTATCGCTTGAAGAATTTAAACATCGTCAGAATTTGCATCGTCATGCTGAAATTGAAGCCATGAAAGATGTGCCTAATTTCATTCACAATGCAGAAGATATTTACGGATACAATCATTTCATCAATGATGCAGGTGGAAGTGTATGTGAGCTTGACTGCCCAGAAGCCCTCGAAATTTTGGCAAAAAATACCATTATTATCTACATCAAAATCCCACCTGAACTTGAACAAACCATTATTGATCGCGCAAAAAGCGATCCTAAACCACTTTATTACCGTGAAGCCTTTTTAGATGAAAAATTAGCGCAATATTTAAAATTAAAAAATTATTCATCCACCGATCAAATGCCACCCGATGAATTTGTCACGTGGGTTTTTCCTGAGTTGTTTAAATCACGTATTCCGCGTTATGAAGCCATTGCACAGCAATATGGTTATACCGTAGACGGTAATGACGTGGCAAACGTAGCAACAGAAGAGGATTTTATCGCTCTGATTGCTGCAGCCCTTGCAAAACAAACTGGTTGAGGTGGAATAGATGCCCTTAGTTGCACACACGAATCTCCCCACTTTTCAACGTCTTCGTGAAGAAGGCGAAGAAATCATTGATACTACTCGCGCAAATCATCAAGAAATCCGAGAAATTCACATTGGTCTTCTTAATATGATGCCCGATGCGGCACTTGAGGCAACAGAGCGTCAATTTTTTCGCTTAGTGGGCGCATGTAATCAAATTGCCCAGTTTCATGTCCATCTATTTACTATTGAAGGTTTAACGCGAAGTCCACAGACACAAGCGCATATTGATAAATATTACGAATCGTTTGAGAAAATCAAAGAAGACGGTTTAGATGGACTTATTATTAGTGGTGCAAATGTGACAGGCTCATTTTTGCCTGCTGAAGATTTTTGGGAGCCTTTAACAGAAGTGTTTTCGTGGGCAAAAGAAAATGTGACCTCAATTTTATGTTCATGCCTTGCAACGCACGCCGTCATTCATTATTGCTACGGGATTGCACGAACTCGTTTACCCAACAAGCGTTGGGGCGTTTTTTCTCATACGTTAGTGGATAAAAAACATCCACTGGTCGTTGAAATGAATACACGCTTTGATGTACCACACTCACGTTTTAATGCCATTTTTCAAGAGGATATGGAAAAACATGGCTTACGTGTGCTGTCAACCAGTGAAGATGGTGGTGTTCACTTGGCCGTGAGTCCTGATGGTTTTCGTATTGTCTTCTTTCAAGGTCACCCTGAATACGATGATATAAGTTTGCTCAAAGAATATAAACGCGAAGTTCGATGTTTTTACAGCAATGAAACCACAATATACCCGCCCTATCCTGAAAATTATTTTAATGATTACGTAAAATCTGTTTTTGCTCAGTATGAGATTGAAGTTCGCTTTGCAAAAGAAAATCAACACGATTTCCCTCAATTTCCCGAAGCGCTGATTCTGGAATTTATTGATAATACATGGCGAGATACGGCAAAAAGTGTGTTTAACAATTGGTTAGGTAAAATTTACCAGATTACCCATCAAGATCGTCGACTGCCCTTTATGGATGGCATTGATCCAAGCAATCCGTTAAATTTGTAGTGAACTAATAAGAAACTTGCTGCGTAAACTAAGCAGCAAGTTTTTTTAATTGACAAACTAAGACAACCGGTCGTATTATTGATCCAATGAAACAAAAACAAATTAACAAACATAATTTACTTGATGAAGGTGTTGCATTATTAATGCGGCAGGGATATCACGGTACAGGTCTTAAAGAAATTCTAGATGCCGTCAATATTCCTAAAGGTTCATTTTATAATTATTTTGGTAGCAAAGAAAATTTTGCTGCTGAAGTCATTGTTCACTATATTACGCCCTATCTAAATCAGTTAAATCAATATTTAGATGAATCCGAAGGCAATGCAGTCGCCGCTTTAAATCGCTATATTGAGGAAAGTATTGCTGAACTCGAGCGCACTGATTTTAAAGGCGGATGCTTATTAGGTAATTTAATGGGAGAATTAAGCGATACTAGCGATTTATGTCGCATTGCATTGCAAAATGCACTGAATGATTATCGCAATGTATGGGAAGAGGGATTGCGTCGCGGTCAAACTGAAAAGCGAATTCGCGCAGATAAATCCGCTAATGAGATGGCAGATTTATGGGTAAATGCATGGCAAGGTGCTCTTTTGCGTATGAAAATAGAGCAATCAACTGAGCCACTAAAACAATGTTATTCACAATTACTGGGAGATTTTTTTAAAGCGTAATGCACTATTACGCTTTAACAAGCTATGCCAGTTTAACATTCACATTTTTAATAATAAATTGAGGAAAAGAAAATGCCTAAATACATCGTAGAACGCGACATTCCAAACGCGGGTGATTTAACTGCTGAACAATTACAAGGAATTGCACAAACTTCTTGCGGCGTGTCTTGCAATATGAATGCAAACGTACATTGGCTAGAAAGTTTTGTAACAGACCATAAAGTTTACTGCATTTTGATTGCGGATAACGAAGAAGCACTTAGAGAACATGGCGAAAAAGGCGGTTTCCCCATTACAAACATCGCTAAAATTAGCAGTATTATCGACCCAAGCACTGCTGAAGGTTAATTGCCAGAAAATCGCATTTGCTAAAAAAACCAAGTGCGATTTTTTTTCGTGAGTGAAAAAAAATGATTAAAAACACGTTTACTTGCACCTTATTAAGTGCAGTTTTATTTTTGCCAACCATTAGCCATGCTGAAATGCTTTCAATGATGAATTACGAAAGCAAACCAGGACAACTTCCCAGAAAAGAAGGCATTGCTATTATTGATGTAGATCCTACTTCCCCCCAGTTTGGGAAAATCGTTCAAGATTTACCTCTCCCACCCGATGCAGTGGCGCATCATATTTTTTACAATAAAGATATCAGCAAAGCGTATATCACCGCGCTAGGCAAAGGACCGCTGCGCGTGATTGATATGAAAAAAATGCCTTATGAAATTCAATCTCTCAATGTACCGCAATGTGAAGTTGCCGAGGACATGGCATTCACAGCAGATAAAAAAACGTGGTATTTAACCTGTATGGGTTCAAGTAATGTGATTGTTGGCGATGCACACACAGACAGCGTTAAACAAGTTATTTCTGCAAACGAAAAAGAAAAATTCATTCGCTACCCACATGGACTTGGATTAAATGAAGACATCAATCGTTTAATCGTAACGAGCACAGTCCGTGCCTCCGACTTAGGCGATGCGGGTGAAACCGTCACCGTCATTGACTCGACAACAGGCAATGTATTATCAACACATAAACTGTCGGACAAACCCACACCATCAGGTTCAGCTCCTGTGGAAGCTGTGTTTATGCCACATTCCACGCCACCACTTGCTTATGTCAATACCATGTTTGAGGGAAAACTGTGGACAGCAACATGGCACAGCACTCAGCACCATTTTGAATTTACCCCTGTATTTGATTTTTCAAGTGTTAAACAAGGTGTGCCACTTGAAATCTATTTTAATCAAGAACATGATAAATTATTCATTACTACCGCAAATCCAGGCGCGTTGAATATTTTCGATATTAGTGAATCAACAAGTAAACCCAAGTTTTTGAAATCTATACCCACAGCAGGTGGAGCACATCACGTCGTTTTTTCACCTGATGAAAAGTATGCCTTTGTGCAAAATAGTTTCTTAAACCTGCCGAATATGGATGATGGATCCATTAGTGTTATCGATTTACACAAAATGGAAAAAGTGCACAGTATTGATACATTAAAAGACTTAGGATTAAAACCAAATTGCATACTGATGTTGCCACAGTGGCACACGGATGATGTACATTAGATAACAAGTGCAATCAAGTGACGTAGCATGCTATGTCACTTGGTTAAGTCATTGTTACAAATGATAATTTTACTAATTAAATTGCATATTGACTATTTTCGAATATCTCAGGCCATAAAAACCAATGTACAAATAGCAACTTACTGGTAAGAACAAAGCCATTTGCAACCCCACGTTATCTGCAATCATTCCTTGCACAAGCGGAATTATTGCCCCGCCGACAATTGCTGCACATAAAATTCCCGAACCCTGCCCCGTATGCGAATCCAATCCGTTTAAGGCCAACGAAAAAATAGTGGGGAACATAATCGAATTACATAAACCTACCGCGAGCAAACTCCACATCGCTAAATCACCCCTTGCAAAAATCGCAGTTAAAATGAGCAATACAGCTGCCAATGCGTTAAAAGCTAAAAGACGTGATGACTGTATTTTCTGCATCAACACCACACCTACAAAGCGACCGATCATCGCCCCACCCCAATAAAATGAAACATACTTACCCGCATCTTGCACGGAAAGCGCCGCGATATGCGTTTGACCTAAAAAACTCACAAGAAAACTACCAATAGCCACTTCACTGCCCACATAGACAAAAATCGCTATAGCACCTAATATTAAATGTGGACAGTGCCAAGCGCTTATTAAGGTTGTTTTGGATTGCACATTTTGATGTGATTGCGATTGAATAGTGGGAAGTTTTATTAACGCAAAAATGATGGCCAACGCAAATAAAACACCGGCCAGTAACAAATAGGCGTTTTGGACTGCTGTGGCTTGCTCGGTTTGAACAGTGACTAATTGCTGCGCATCGAATAAATAAATCTCGTCCGTACTTTTTTGGGAAACTGATAAAATAAAGACAGCACCCAAATACGGCGCTAAGGTCGTGCCCAATGAATTGAATGCTTGCGTTAACGTTAATCGACTAGACGCAGTTTCAGGCGACCCTAACACCGTCACAAACGGATTAGCAGCCACTTGTAAGAGCGTAATACCAGAAGCTAACACAAAGAAAGCCCCTAAAAAAAATGCGTAAGAATGTGCACCCGCGGCAGGATAAAACAACAAGCACCCTAAACCAGCTATAAATAGACCTGTAATAATGCCATTTTTATATCCCATTTTGTCAACGTAGTAACCACTTGGCACTGACATCATAAAATAGGCACCAAAAAAACAAAACTGCACTAACATCGCTTGCGTATAATCGAGCGTAAACATGGCTTTTAGATGAGGAATCAAAATATCATTTAAACAAGTGATAAATCCCCAGATAAAAAATAACGACGTTAAAATACTCAGTGAACCTAAATGTTGTGGTCGCATATACTTCCCTTTTCGTGTTATTTTTCGTTTACGTTAAAACTCACTGACTCGCTACCAACCATCACTTTAAACTCACCCGCTTCAATTCGACGTTTCATGTCCACGCCAATAAACGACATAGCGTCAGATGAAAGATCAAAATGTAGCGTTTGGCTTTCGTTCGATTTCAGCTCTACTTTTGCGAAGGCTTTCAGCTGCTTAGTAGGGCGAGTCACTGAAGCGACGACATCATTGAGATAAACAAGCACAGCTTCTTTTCCAGTTATTTTCCCACTATTTTTTACATCAACGCTGACTTCAATGTTATCACCGATATTGATTTGCGTTTTATCTAGTCTTAAACCGCTAGTTTCAAATTGGCTATAACTCAACCCATAACCAAAAGGATATAGCGGATTGTATTGATTGGGATCAAAAGTCTCCATGGGTTTATGATCGTAATGCACGATATCATTCGTGTTACGTGGGTAAGAAATTGGCAGTTTACCGCTGGGATTCACATCACCAAATAAAATATCCGCCATCGCAACGCCACCTTCCATACCAGGAAGAAAACCTAACACCACAGCATTTGCCTGCTCTGCAATCTCCGTAATAATGCGTGGACGCCCACCAAAAGTCACCAGTACCACAGGTTTTCCTGTCGCAAAAAGTGCTTTTGCTAACTGTATTTGGACAAATGGCAAATTTAAGGTATCAATATTACCATTGGTTTCGGTATAGGTTTTCTCCCCTAATGCCAACACCACCACATCGTGTTGTCGAGCTTCATTTACCGCTTGCTCAATATTGATTTCATCTTGATAATTTTTTCCGCCAACATATGTCACTTTACCACTCGTTTTTTGCTCGATAGCTTTTAGTAGCGTTAATTTATCGTTGGGATATAAACTTTCGTTATCGCCTTGCCACGTCAATGTCCAACCACCATTCATCACACTTAATAAATTAGCCGTAGGACCCGTCACTAAAATCGATGCTTTTTTGCTCAGCGGAAGAAATTGCTTTTCATTTTTAACCAGTACAATTGACTCTTGCGCCGCTTGACGATTAATCGCTTCAGCTTCTTTCGTTGCAAAATTTCCACTCACTAGGATTTCAGGCTCGTTACGTTCAAATAAACCAGTTTGATATTTGACACGCAAAATTCGCGTAACCGCTTCATCAATCCGACTGACTGGAACATCACCACTATGGACTAATTCGAGTAATAAATCATAAAACGAAAAATTAAACGGTACCATGCTCATATCCACACCAGCCAATACAGCCATTTTTACCGCTTCACGCGGTGAAGCAGCTATTTTGTCGCGCGAATAAAGTCGAATAATATCTTCCCAATCAGACACCGTAAAACCCGTAAAACCTAATTCTCCACGCAATATAGTGGTTAAATACTGGTAATTAGCATGCCCTGGAATACCATCTACTTCAGCGGAATTCACCATAATAGTTGGTGCTCCCGCTTTAATTCCTTCTTCAAAACTTGGCAAAAAATACTCTCGCAACATTCGCTCCCCTATCCACGCGGGGGTACGATCTTTACCATTCAGTGGAAAACTGTAGCCAACATAATGCTTTAAGCAAGTGGGGGCTTTATCCGCTGCGGACATATTATCGCCTTGATGGCCTTCAATGAATGCACGTCCTAAATGACTTGCTAAATGCACATCTTCTCCGTAAGTTTCCCATAAGCGCGGCCACAAAGGTTGACGACCAATATCCATGACAGGCGAAAAATTCCAATCAATACCAGAAGCCTTTACTTCACGCGATGCAATTTCACCTTCTTTAAAGGATAAATCCCGATTAAATGTGGCCGCCATATTAATGGCCTGAGGGAAAAGGGTGGAATTTTGCGTATAAGTCGCCCCATGAATTGCATCAATTCCGTAAATAACAGGAATTTTTAAACGCGTTTGCTGTGCCATGGAACGAATGGTTTGCGTCATACTGCGCCATTTTTCAATGGGTTGTGCTTTATTATTGGGTGTTGAGGGTGCGTTTAAAATCGAGCCAATATGATGATTGATAATAGCATCTGTGAGTCGCGCCATATCAAAAGGCTGAGGAACGTCTTGACCGTCCATGACGGTAACAACACCCACGTCAATTTGAGTCATTTGCCCGACCTTCTCTTCTAACGTCATTTGAGCGAGTAGAGTTTGCACTTTTTCTTCGATAGTTTGATCTAATACTTGCGCATTAACCTTTGACGCCAGAAAAATGGAAAACAAAAATGGTAAATAGATTTTACTTTTCACGATAGTCGTCGCTTTAAAATAATCAATGGAAGAGAAAATTTGCTTTGCTCTAAGTTAAGAAGTCGCTAACAAAGAGCATATTTTAGGCAAAAAAAAGAGCGTTAACACGGAAGTGAAAACGCTCTTTGATATATGGTGCCTTGGGCCGGAGTCGAACCGGCACGTTCTTTCGAACGAGGGATTTTAAGTCCCTTGCGTCTACCAATTTCGCCACCAAGGCAAATAAACTTGATAAGCCGTTTATTATATATAAAACTAAAAAAAACGCTACATTTTTTTATGTTTTTCACCGGAATTTTAGTTACCTATTTAAACTATTCGACCTAACATCTTGTTTTATCGCAAACATTAATAGTGCAAAAAAACTAATCCAAAGTAAAATGGGTAGCAAATAAAACCACTCTTGATAAAATGTTGGTGATGGATTTTTCACATAAGGCACATGATAAACATCTGTCCAAGGCTCATAAACGGGAGAGCGCTGTAAAATATCGCCTGATGCTAACACCACAGAAGAAATGCCCGTGTTAGTGACCCGAAGCACAGGACGACGAAACTCAATGCCTCGCGCAAGTGTCATATAAAAATGTTGATACGGTTGTTGCCATGCCCCATACCATGAATCATTCGTCACATTAACAATGACTTGAGCACCTAAATTCGCCAAATCGCGAGAAAAGTAAGCAAACAAGCCTTCATAACAAATTTGCGGAGCTATTTTTAAGCCATGCAAATTGAATAAATCCGTTGCTCCCTGCCCGCGTGCAAAGTGACCAATTTGCGGAAACCATTGACGAAGTTGCGATAACACATCTTCAAAAGGAATGTATTCCCCAAAAGCTAGTAATATGGTTTTACTATAATGCGGCGGCACAATTTGACCCATTTCATTCAAAAGAAAAAGTGAATTAGTCAGTAATTTGACGCGCATATCTACACTATAAGCTCCCGTTACTAATGGCAATGAATGATTTTTCAAAAATTGACTCAATTGGGCGGGATACGTGTTAGGCGGCACTAAATTTTCACCTAAAAAAGTGGGAAATGCGGTTTCTGGCCAGAGCGCAAAATCAATTTTTTCATCTTTATGCGCCTCAAGTGCATTACTTGTCAGGGATAGATAGCGCCCCAAAATAGCTTGACCATAACCATCACCTAATTCGGCAGCCATTTTGTCCGAATTTCCAATATTACCCTGAACCATTAAGACGTTAAACTGCGCATCAGGCTCTGGCAATCGTGCTTTGAGTGCAACACCCGCTAAATTTAGCAGTAAAAAACTAACGACAACCACACTCATAATCACTTTTCCTTGTGTTTCATGCCGTGATTTCCAAGCAAGATAAATCGGTAGATTATAAGCAAGTGTAATCGCACTTAAACCACTAAAACCGACTATTTCAGCCAAATGGTAAAACGGGATTCCTGAGCCAAACCACGAGTAGCCAAAATTCCAATCAAATAACGTCAGTGAATACGCTTCACATAAAATCGTAATAAGGGTTAATAACCCTAAAGAAACGCTTTTTGAACATGAAAACTTTTTTACAATTAAAAACCAAATCATTCCTGCAAAGGGTACATATAAATGCGCAATTAACGCATAAATAATCATGCCGACCCCGGCTAATGCCCAAGGCACATGGGCAAATTCATGCAGCAAATAGGTCATCCAATTAAAGCCAATAAGCGTAAACACAAAGGCGCATACCATGCCCCCCAAAATGACCGATTTTAATTGCGTTTGTGCTTGCCAAAAAATCCATAGTGGCACAAATCCAAACAATGCCGCCCAGGGTGGAAAGGGAATGTAACTCGTTCCAATAAAAAAACCTGATAAAACAGGCAATGTCCATGCGTTAACGCTTGTGAATTTCATCATGAAGGGCACGGAATTCGTCAGTTAATTTATGTGTAGGAACGTAATGAATAAGCGGTAGCGATTCTGAATGTGATTCACGCACTTTTACTGAACTTGAAATCATTGACGCTAAAACAGGCAGTCCGCCTTCAATGAGTTCATTGACGAGTTGACGTGGCAAATTCGCTTGCTTTTGAAATTGATTGACAATAATACCTTCAATTTCGAGCGCTTGATTATGATCCGCCTTCACTTCACCTAATGTATGAATAAGCAAATGCAACGCATCACGCGCAAAGGTATCGCAATCAAAGGGAATCAAACATTTATGCGCGGCTATTAAGGCAGATTGGCTATAAAAATTTAAAATGGGCGGTGTATCCATATAAATTTCATCAAAATCTTCAAGCTTTTCGAACGCTTCTTTAAGTTTAAAAATTTTATAACGCGACTCTAAACGCCCTTGCAAGGGTTCAAGTTCAGGATGCGATGGCAGCACAAATAAATTGGGAAACGGCGTTGCGTGAATCGCATTTTCAAGACCGGATCCTGTATTACTGCTGCCAAATAAAGATATACTCAAGCTATCTTTAAAAAAATGTGCAATAGTTTTATCACTATCCGCAATTTTATGACCCAGTAGATATTGCGTGGAATTTCCTTGTACATCTAAATCAACAACTAAGGTACGCTTACCCTGTTGCGCACTAATCGCGGCCAAATTACAGGTGATAGTGGATTTGCCCACGCCCCCTTTTTGATTGAAGATAACTCTACGCATATAATGAATTTCCTAAAAATTTAAAGTATAAAAACATGAACACAAACAACATCAAAAACAGCGTGATCTAAATAGTTTTATTAAATGTCTTCATCCGTTTTTTCTCATCCACCCACATTATAAACATATCATGTTAGAATTGCGTTAGTCGCGCTCTATTACAAAGTACAAAGCCGCGCCATTTTTTTAAAATTTTTCCAATAATCCACAAAATAACTCATGACCAATTTAGAAAACATCATTAACAGCGCCTTTGAAAATCGTGCAGATATTACCCCAGCCAATGCATCAGCGGAGATTCGTGATGCGGTTACGCAAACACTCAATTTACTCGATAGTGGAAAATTGCGTGTCGCTGAAAAAATTAATGGGGATTGGGTAACGCATCAATGGTTAAAAAAAGCGGTTTTACTTTCATTTCGAATCAATGATAACCGTTTAATGGATGGCGGCAATACACGCTACTACGACAAAGTAGAAAGTAAATTCTCAACTTACAGTGAAGAAGATTTTGCGGCAGCGGGTGTTCGCGTTGTGCCAAATGCGGTAGCACGTCATGGCTCATTTATCGCTTCAGGTGCGATTTTAATGCCTTCTTATGTCAACATTGGTGCGTATGTTGATAGCGGCACGATGGTTGATACTTGGGTTACCGTTGGATCGTGTGCACAAATTGGTAAAAATGTGCATTTATCAGGCGGTGTTGGCATTGGTGGTGTATTAGAGCCTCTGCAAGCCAACCCAACCATTATTGGGGATAATTGCTTTATTGGCGCACGCTCTGAAATTGTGGAAGGTGTCATTGTTGAAGATGGTTGCGTCATTTCAATGGGCGTCTACATTGGCCAAAGCACGAAAATTTTCAACCGTATGACAGGTGAAATTACCTACGGTCGTATTCCAGCGGGATCAGTAGTCGTATCAGGCAACTTACCTTCTGCTGATGGCACATACAGCTTATACTGCGCAGTGATTATTAAACAAGTTGATGAACGCACACGCAGTAAAACAGGTATTAACGAATTACTCCGCGATTAAACGTTTCACATTATCCTCTTTTTAAACGTCCGTTTTTATCAAAAATCGGACGTTTTATTCAACTTTCTCGTGACAACACTAAATCATGCAAAAAACTAAAATCGACATTTACAAACGCCTTCTCACTTATGTAAAACCGCATAAGAAGTTCTTTTTTGTAAGTATTATCGGTTTTTTAATTTATTCCGCCACACAGCCTTTATTTGCAAAGCTCATACAAGAAATCATAGATACTCTGCAAGCAAAGGAACATGAAAAACTCTATTATTTGCCGCTATTATTTAGTGGTTTAATTGTGGTGAGGAGTTTAGGCGCTTATTTAGGTAATTACTTTTTAGCTAAAGTGTCCTCAAATGTTATACACACGCTGCGATGTGAAATTTTTGAAAAATATATGCAGCTGCCCACCGCGCATTTTGATTCCAACAACAGCGGCTACATGATCGCAAGAATTACGCATAACGTTAATCAAGTTGCACAAGCCACCACCGATGCAGTACGTAAAGTAGTTCAAGAAGGTTTAACTGCTGCAGGAATTCTCGCTTATTTGGTTTACATGAACTATAAGCTCTCCCTCGTTTTTTTTGTAATTGCCCCCGCTATTGCACTACTCGTGAGATATGTGAGTAAGCGTATGCGAATGCTCAGTAAACGCATTCAAGAATCCATTGGTGATATGACACATATTACCTCTGAACTGGTGAATGGACATCGCATTGTACGAAGCTATGGTGGCGAAGATTACGAGCGTCAACGCTTTGTTGGAAGTAGCGACCATAATCGCAATCAAACCATGAAGCTAATTAGCACCAGTTCACTGCATAACCAATTTATGCAATTGATTATTGCGCTAGCATTAGCCTTTTTAATGTATATCGCTTTATTTTTTATGGACCAATCCAGTGTAGGGGCTTTTGTTGGGTATTTAACGGCTGCATTTTTACTGCCCCGCCCTATTCGTCAACTTAGCGATGCCAATAGTGATATTCAGCGTGGCATTGTAGCAGCGGAATCGGTATTTGAAGTGTTAGATCAAGACACTGAACTTGATGATGGATCTTATATTAAAAATCGTTGTCTTGGTGACTTAGAATTCAAGCACGTTACTTTTAGCTATGACACTACTGATCAACCCGCTTTAAATGATATTAGCTTTACTGCTAAAGCTGGTGAGACGATTGCCTTAGTTGGCGCATCAGGCGGAGGTAAAAGTACGCTCGCCAATTTAGTATCGCGTTTTTATCAATACAATCAAGGCGAAATATTACTCGATGGCGTGAATATTAACGATTACACACTACGTAATCTTCGTCAGCACATTGCACTCGTTAATCAACAAGTGACGTTATTTAACGACACAATTGCCAATAATATTGCTTATGGTGCACTGGCGGGAGCCAGTCGTGAAGCGATTACGCAAGCCGCAACAGATGCTTACGCCATTGAATTTATCAATAAACTGGAAAAAGGGTTAGATACCGAAATTGGCGAAAATGGCGTCAAACTTTCTGGTGGACAACGTCAACGTTTAGCTTTAGCGCGTGCATTACTTAAAAATGCCCCAGTTTTAATCCTTGATGAAGCAACATCAGCGCTTGATACGGAGTCTGAGCGCTATATTCAAGCCGCACTTCAAAAAATCATGGGCAATCGCACCACACTAGTAATTGCCCATCGTTTATCCACAATTGAAAATGCGGATAAAATTTTAGTGATTGATAAAGGTCGTATTATTGAGCAAGGAACCCATCAAGAATTACTGGCTAAAAATGGTGCTTATACACGCCTGCACGATATACAATTTGAACCACACCCAACTCAAAGCACGAAATGAAGACTCAGCACGCTCATCGGTTAATTGTTTTAGATACTGAAACCACCGGTCTTAGTACAAAAGACGGCAATCGTATTATCGAAATTGGTTGCGTAGAATTGCTTGATCGGCGTTTAACCGGTAATAATTTTCATGTGTATATCAACCCCGAGCGCGACAGTGAACCAGGCGCGTTGCAGGTTCACGGTCTTACGCGTGAATTTTTGGCGGATAAACCAAAATTCAAAGCTGTTGCACAGGATTTTATTAAATATATTCGCGGCAGTGAGCTCATTATTCACAATGCGCCTTTTGACGTGGGTTTTCTTAATTATGAACTCGCTAAATTACCCAATACGCAATCGATTGAAAGTTATTGCACCATTTTTGATACGCTTGCAGATGCAAAAATTCGTTTTCCAGGTCAGCGCAATAATTTAGACGCATTATGCAGACGCTATAGCGTTGATAATACGCACCGTGAACTTCACGGTGCGCTGCTCGATGCTCAGATTCTCGCCGATGTTTTTTTGAGAATGACTGGCGGGCAATTTTC
Organism: uncultured Pseudomonadota bacterium; assembly: GCA_903953455.1. Classification (GTDB taxonomy): domain Bacteria; phylum Pseudomonadota; class Gammaproteobacteria; order Methylococcales; family Methylomonadaceae; genus UBA10906. The sequence goes on from CAJBJW010000116.1 coordinate 13,932, forward strand.
GCTTATGGGTGATGGTAATGAAGATCATGTTGCAGCAAGTCATAAGGAAAATAAAACTATTACGCGAACACTTGCAGATCGCCCCCCTTTAGTCGTTATTCGCTGTAGCGATGAAGAGGAAAGTGAGCACAATGCGCGCTTAGACAGTATTCAAAAGGTGAGTGGTCAATGCCTTTGGCAGCGCGATATCAATTAACTTCAGAGACTTTTTCTGGCAAATTTTCCCAGCCACCACCTAATGATTTATAAATAGCAATCAATGACGTTGTTACCTCAGTATCACTTTTCGCTAATTGACTGTTACTTTCCAAAACACGTAAAGCACTTTCTTGAATTACGAGTAAATCAAGCGAACCCGCTTCAAATTGTAATAATGCAAGATGATGCGCTTTTTCGCTTGCCTCAACAGCATTAAGAAGAAAAACACGTTTATCACGCTCATGTCGATAATTTACCAATGCATTTTCGGTTTCTTCCAGCGCATTGAGCACAGTTTGATGGTACTGAGCTAAACTAGCTTGAGCCTTGGCATCAGCAGCACTAATTCGCGCATAAACGCGCCCCAAATCT